>JAQGMD010000083.1 GCA_028292565.1 Burkholderia sp.
ATAGCGCGGTTTGCAGCCGCTGCTCGACCTCGCGAGACTCTTCGATGTAACGGCGCGACTGATACTGCCGCCGACGAACGCGTAGTGCATGCACGACGGCGTTGATAAGCGTGGACGAATGAAACGGCCGCTCCAGCACTATCACGTTGCCCAAAGTCGCTTGCAGTTGAGCGACGATAGGGGACGCTTCAAGCCGGGTGGCAGGCTGACCAAGAATGATGAGGGGAAAGTCAGACCAGGTGGGCTGGTTCTCGATCCAGTTTCGAATTGGGCTGACATCGACGAACTGCAGCGCTTCGGCGGCAATAATTGCAAGGCCCGCGCCTTCCTGGATGCCGCGCACCAGGTCGGGAAGCGAAACACAAATCTCCGCAGCTTTATTGACGGACCTCAGCAGATCCACGGCGACGTTAGCGTCACGTCCGCTGGGCGCGAGGATCAACGCTCGTTCTGAACTGATCACTCCCGGCGCTCTCCGCTGAGAGGACCGAACCTTCCATCGGGGCCGGTTCCCAGCAGCGGATTGCTCGTCCCGGTATAGATCGGCACGCCGCGCAACACGCCCTGGAAGTCCTCCAGTGGGTCGCCAATCGATAGTCCCGTCTTGCCGATGCCATACTCGCGAATGGTATCCTCGTGGCTGCCCGAGCGCTTCTTGATGACCGAAATAGCGCGACGCACGCGGCCAAGCGCTTCGAAGTAGCGAAGTAGGATCACGCTATCTGCTAGATAGGTTATGTCGACAGGCGAGTTCATTTCGCCGACGAGGCCATGCTGGGCAACCGTCACGAAAGTCGAAGCACCCTGCCGGTTGAGATACTGCAGCAGTTCATGCATGTGCAGTAGCAGCGAGTTTTCTTCCGGCATGGCGGCCTGATAGCCATTAAGGCTATCGATTACCACGGTCTTGACCTGCGCCGAATCCACACGCTTGCGAACGCGATGCGCAAATTCCCCCGGCGAAAGTTCCGCCGCGTCAACTTGCTCGATGAACATGCTGCCACTGGCCTGCAGCGCTTCGAGATCGATGCCCATGCCCTTGGCCCGGTTAAACAGCAGGCCCAGTTCTTCGTCGAAGATAAACAGGGCGGCCTTCTCTCCGCGCTCCACGGCGGCCTTGGCAAAATGCAGCGTCAACAACGATTTACCCGCGCCGGCCGGGCCAAGCACCACTGCGCTGGAGCCGGCTTCGAGGCCGCCCCCTAGCAATGCGTCCAATTCTGGAATGTTGCTGGTCAGCGGTATGCGACCAAAACTGGTGCGATGCTCGCCGGACACAAGGCGCGGGAACACTTCGACGCCGCCGTGCTTGATGGCAAAGTCATGATAGCCGCCGCGATAGGCCTGGCCTCGATACTTGGTCACCCGCAGCCTGCGGCGTTCGGCGCCATAAGTCGGCGCCAGTTCGTCGAGCCGGATCACGCCATGCGCCACCGAATGAACGGTCTTATCATTGGCGTCGCTGGTCAGATCGTCCAGCATCAACACCGTTGCGCCATTGCGGGCAAAATAGTGCTTCAGCAGCAATATCTGCCGCCTATACCGCAGGGAGCTTTGTGCCAGCAGTCGGATTTCTGACAGACTATCGATCACGATCCGGTCGGGCTTGATGCGCTCGACAGCCTCAAACATCGACTTCGTCGCCTCGCCCAGTTCCAGGTCCGACGAATACAGCAAAGTCTGCTGTTGGTCGCTATCGAGCAGGCTTTCCGGCGGCGCCAGTTCGAAAATGTCGAACTTGTCGCCAATGTCCCAACCATGCGAATTTGCCGTCAGGCGCAACTCAGCTTCTGTTTCGGACAGAGTAACATAGAGACCCTTTTCGCCCCGGGATTCGCCCTCAACCAGGAATTGCAAGGCAATCGTGGTTTTGCCCGTTCCAGGGCTGCCCTCAAGCAGGTACAAATGGCCGCGGGCGAGGCCGCCGGCAAGGACATCGTCAAGCCCGACGACGCCGAGCTTGGCCTTTGGTTCTTTGACAAATTCGGACATGCAGATGGATACCGTAGGTTCGTGACGCTGGGCCTTCCTCGCCCCAATTTCCAAAAACGCGTGTCCCTTGGACTGGTTCCGACCCACAGGCCTTTTGACGCGAGGAAAACTGCCTTAAAGTCCCGCCACGCTCCTCTACGGAATCGGTTTCATGCATTTGCTGCTAGTCGACGGCTCGGGCTATATTTTCCGCGCCTTTCACGCCCTCCCCCCGCTCAACCGCAAGTCCGACGGACTGCCGGTCGGCTGCGTGCAGGGCTTCTGCAACATGCTGTGGAAGCTGATGGAGGACCTCAAGGGCGACGACGAGCCCACACACATGGCCGTCATCTTCGACGCCAAGGGCAAAACTTTCCGCGATGACTTTTTCCCTGATTACAAGGCGCACCGCCCCTCGGCGCCCGAGGAGCTGGTGCCGCAGTTTCCGCTGACGCGTTCTGCGACGCGCGCCTTCAACATTCCGTCCATCGAAATGGAGGGTTGGGAGGCCGACGACATCATCGCCACCTATGCCTGCAAGGCACGCGATGCCGGCTACAAGGTCACCGTCGTTTCCTCCGACAAGGATCTGATGCAGCTGGTGGAGCCCGACGGCAGCATTCGTCTTCTCGATACCATTCCCCGCCCCGGCCAGCCGCCGCTGCGCTGGATCGGCATGGACGAGGTGTTCAACAAGTTCGGCGTTACGCCCGACAAGGTGATCGACGTGCAGGCGCTGTGCGGCGACGCGGTCGATAACGTCCCGGGCGTGCCCGGCATCGGCGTCAAGACCGCGGCCGAGCTGATCAATACCTATGGCGACCTCGAAACCCTGCTGTCGCGCGCCACCGAGATCAAGCAGAACGCCCGCCGCGAAAAGCTGATCGCCAATGCCGAGCTGGCCCGCATTTCCAAGCGCCTGGTGACGCTCTCCCAAGACGTCCCGGTCGAGCTCGAGCTCGATGCGCTGGCCCGCCAGCCGGTCGATCCGGGAAAGCTGTTCCCGTTCCTCAAGGCGATGGAATTTGCCACCATCACCAAGCGCCTCGCCGGCATTCTCGGTGCCGATCCCGATGCCTGGGCGCCCGATCCCGAACTGGCCGCAGCCGGCACGACGGCGGGCCCGATCGGCTTCAACAA
>JAQGMD010000091.1 GCA_028292565.1 Burkholderia sp.
GCGGCGCCGTACACCGGGCTTTGCCTCTTGTGTACATTCCGCTGCGCAGAACGTTGCAGAACCTCTATTGCGTGTCAACTGGAACGGATTATACATTATCGATGAATTGTTGTGTATGGCCTGTTTGATGTCGGTGACGACGCGTCCGACGCGAATTAGAAGAGATTGGCACAATTCGGCTATGACGACGGGACTTTAGATGAGCGATTTTAAGGCAAAACCGCCAGCGGGCATGGAGCCCAGCGGCGCCTCGAAAGAGGGTGCGTAGATCTATGAGCAGATCAGGGATGACATAATTTCAGGCCGCCTCGCTGCCAATGAGCGGTTGGTCGTCGCTGACCTTGCGTTGCGACATCAGACATCCACCAACCCTATCCGTGAAGCGCTGCAGCTTTTGCGCGGGGAGGGCTTCGTGGTCATTTCTCCCAATCGTGGAGCGCGAGTGCGCCCGATCGACCAGGATTTCGTCCGGGACATCTATGAAATCGGCGTGCTGATTGAGCCTGCGCTCACGCGCTGGTTTGTCGGCATGGCGACCCCGGAGGATATCAACAAGCTCGAACTGGTGCAGGGCGAGATCGAAGCCAACAATTTTGGCGACCCGGTTACGCACAGCGAACTCGATACCCGGTTTCACACCATCATGTATGAGCGGCACTACAACCGGCACGCGGCCGAACTCTGGTGGAAACACCGCGAAGTTCTGCGGGCAGTGAGCCGGCGCTTCAATTTCACCCTGGCCCGCCGGGCGCAGGTGATGCGTGAGCACCGCTTGCTGATCCAGTTGATCAAGGACGGCGAAGCCGACAAAGCGGCAGCGCTGGTTGCACAACATGTCGACGGCTCCGGCCGCCACATTCTCGAACAGATGCGCGCGGCCGATGCGGCGAGAGCGGGCTAAAGACACAGTTACCATCAAGGGGGAAGACGATGAAGATTACCGGCGTTCGGCCATGGCTGATCAAGTCCAGCGCATCCTATTGGGGTGAATTCCTCTTTGTTGAGGTAACTACCGATGCGGGCGTTTCGGGGTGGGGAGAAATTACCACCACCACCTTCGTAGCCAATCGCGCGCTCTGCGTGATGCTGACGCAGATCAGCAAGATAATCGAGGGCGACAACCCGGCCCATATCGAGAGGATCTGGCACAAGATCTTCCGCAACTTTACCTATATGGGCAGCCGTGGGGCCGCGGTGGAATGCGTCAGCGCCATCGACATCGCGTTGTGGGACATTCGCGGCAAGGTGCTGGATCAGCCGATCTATGAGCTGCTCGGTGGGCCAGTGCGCGAGGACATCCTGCTCTATACCCATCCCGACCAGCGCAAATTCACCAGCAACGACGCCGTTGTGCAGGAGATCCGCGATATCATCGCTTCGGGCCACACAGCGCTTAAGTTCGATCCGTTTCCCCAGCAGGGACCCAAGAACGCCGATGGCTTCGCCCGCGAACAATCCGAGGGCTATCTCGACGGCTCGATGAACCGCAAGGACGAGCGGGAAGCGGCCGAACTCACCGCTCTCATCCGCGAGACCGCAGGCCCAGACATCGAAGTTCTCATCGATGCCCATGGGCGCTTCGACGTGCCGACCGCAATCCGGCTCTGTCGAACGCTCGAAGAAGCCGGAGATATCGACTGGTTCGAAGAGCCCGTACCGCCCGAGAGCATCAATGCGCTCAAGCAGGTGCGGGACAAGGTCAACGCGCCGATTTCATGGGGCGAACGTGGCCACACCAAATGGGACTTCGTGCCGATCCTTGAGGGCAAACTGGCTGATTTCATCATGCCTGATGTCACATGGACCGGCGGGATAACCGAGCTCAAGAAGATATCTGCGCTTTGTGAGGCTTACTACATCCCTGTCTCGCCGCATGATGCCGCCGGGCCCATCAACGTGGTCGCCGGCGCACACGTGATGATGACGGTGCCGAACTTTTATAAGCTCGAAACCTCGGAGTGGAACCTTAGCAAATACGATCATCTGATCGACAAGCCGCTCGACAACTCGGATGGCCGCTTGAAACTCAACAAGGCGCCTGGTCTCGGCATTGAAATGAACCGTGACTACCTCGAGGACAACCGCATCGAGATTAGCTGACCGACAATAATCGATACGGGTCCGGCTTGACGGGGAGGTCAGCCGGACATCCTAAACAGGAGGAGCAGACATGGGCAGCTTGAGCGCCACAGAATCCATTGAGGACAACATCCGCACCAGATCGCGCCCGAGCGAGTTGCGGATTACCGATCTGCGGGTAGCCGAAATCGTCGGCGCGCCATTCACCTCGGCACTGATAAAGATCTATACCAACCAGGGCATTGTCGGCCTGGGCGAAGTCCGCGACGGGGCCAGCGCGACCTATGCGCTGATGCTCAAAAGCCGGCTGATCGGCGAGAACCCCTGCGACGTGGATCGCCTGTTTCGCCGTATCAAGCAGTTTGGCGGTCATGGACGGCAGGGCGGCGGTGTCTCGGCCATCGAGATCGCGCTGTGGGACCTCGCCGGCAAGGCCTATGGGGTGCCGATCTACCAGATGCTCGGCGGCAAATTCCGCGACAAGGTGCGGGTGTATTGCGACACCGATGCAGACAAGCCGAGCGGCACGGAAACCGGCAAGCGGCTCAAGGAGCGCATGGACCTTGGGTTCACGTTCCTCAAGATGGACCTCGGCCTTATGCAGATCGCCGACATTCCCGGTGCGGTCGTCGCGCCAGCGGGATCGCTGGAAGGCTATCGCGTTCATCCGGGGCGCGGACCGGTTAGGAGCATGGCAGACCGGCGCGCCCGCAATGCTGTCTATGACACGCATAACGTGCGCCATCCGTTCAGTGGCCTGCACTTTACCGACAAGGGCATCGACCTGCTGGAGCAGTATATCCACGAGGTGCGCGAGGTTATCGGCTACGAGATTCCGCTGGCCATCGACCATGTCGGCCATATCTCGCTGCAGAACGGCATTAGGCTGGCGCGGCGGATCGAGAAATACGTGCCCGCCTGGCTCGAGGACGTCATCCCCTGGCAATATACCGAGCAATACCGCCAGTTGCAGGACGCCACTACGGTGCCGATCTGCACCGGCGAGGACATCTATCTCAAGGAAGGCTTTGAGCCCCTGCTCAAGAGCGGCGGCGTCTCGGTGATCCACCCGGATTTGCTGAC
>JAQGMD010000135.1 GCA_028292565.1 Burkholderia sp.
CCAGCGCGCACGCACTTTCAGCGTGCCGCGGCCGGATTCATACATTTCGGCGATCTGGCTGGCCGGTGTGATGATCTGTCCGCCGCCGGGGAAGTCCGGGCCCGGAATGAATTCCATCAGTTCCGCATGGTTGAGCTTTGGATTGCGGATCAGCGCAACCGTCGCCTTCGCCACTTCCACCAGGTTGTGCGAGGGGATTTCCGTGGCGAGGCCAACCGCGATGCCGGACGCGCCATTCAGCAGCACGAAAGGCAGGCGTGCCGGAAGCAGTTTCGGTTCTTCGGTCGAACCATCGTAATTCGGCTGGAAATCGACGGTGCCCATGTCGATTTCATCGAGCAGCAGTTTCGCGATGGGTGTCAGGCGGGCTTCGGTATAACGCATCGCCGCCGCGCCGTCGCCGTCGCGGGAGCCGAAATTGCCCTGGCCGTCAATCAGTGGATAGCGCAGCGAAAAATCCTGCGCCATCCGCACCAGCGCGTCGTATACCGACTGGTCGCCGTGGGGATGCAACTTGCCGAGCACATCGCCCACCACCGCCGCCGACTTGCGCGGCTTGGCGGTCGAGCTCAGGCCCAGTTCATTCATCGCATACAGGATGCGGCGCTGTACCGGCTTCTGACCGTCGGAGACATCGGGCAGGGCGCGGCCCTTGACCACGGAAATCGCGTAATCAAGATAAGCGCGTTCGGCGAAAGTCGCCAGCGTCAGCGATTCTCCATCGCCTGGTGGCGGAGTATCTTCAAAGAGATTGGCTTGTTCAGTCATTGTGTTTCAATATCATTCGTTCGCGTTCTTGTTATGGCAGCCGGCAGGATCAATCAGATATCGGCTTCCGCTTCATTGCCGTGTTCTTCCAGCCATGCGCGCCGTGCCGCCGCCTCGCCTTTGCCCATCAGCATATTGAAGCGATCCTGTGAAGCGTTGATGCCGAAGTCGCCCACCCCCACTGGCAATAAGCGTCGGGTATCCGGGTTCATTGTGGTTTCCCACAACTGTCCCGCATTCATTTCGCCCAGGCCCTTGAAACGAGAAATCGCCCAGCCGCCATCCTTGACGCCATCCTTGCGCAGCTTGTCCTCGATCGCTTCCAGTTCGCCATCGTCGAGCGCATAAAATTTTTGCGCCTGCTTCTTGCCGCGTGCCGGCGCATCGACGCGATACAGCGGCGGCCGCGCAACGCAGATATGGCCGCGCGCCATCAGTTGTGGGAAATGACGGAAGAACAGCGTCAGCAGCAAAACCTGGATATGCGAGCCGTCGACGTCGGCATCCGACAGAATGCAGATCTTGCCGTAGCGCAGGCCGCTCAGGTCAGGCGTGTCGTTGGGTCCGTGCGGATCGACACCGATCGCCACGGCGATATCGTGGATTTCATTATTGGCGAACAACCGGTCGCGTTCGGTTTCCCAGGAATTGAGCACCTTGCCGCGCAAGGGCAGGATGGCCTGGAATTCCTTGTCGCGGCCCATTTTCGCCGAGCCGCCAGCGGAATCGCCCTCCACCAGGAACAGTTCGTTGCGAGTCAGGTCGCTGGATTCGCAATCGGTCAGCTTGCCGGGCAGAACGGCGACGCCGGAGGATTTTTTCTTTTCCACCTTTTGCGCCGAACGCAGGCGCGACTGCGCCTGCTTGATGACCAGGTCCGCCAGCTTCTTGCCGTAATCGACGTGCTGGTGGAGCCAGAGTTCGAGCGCGGGCTTGGTAAAGGTCGAGACCAACCGTACTGCGTCGCGCGAATTCAGGCGCTCCTTGATCTGTCCCTGGAATTGCGGATCGAGCACCTTGGCCGAAAGCACGAAGGAAACACGTGCGAACACGTCTTCCGGCAGCAGCTTGACGCCCTTGGGAAGAAGCGAATGCATCTCGACGAAACTCTTGACCGCCGCGAACAGGCCTTCGCGCAAGCCGGATTCATGCGTGCCGCCGGCCGGCGTGGGAATCAGGTTGACATAGGATTCGCGCACGATGTTGCCTTCTTCCGTCCATGCCACTACCCAGGACGCGCCTTCACCTTCGGCAAAGCCTTCCGCGTCGGGGCCAGCGAACTGCTCGCCTTCGAAGAGGGGAATGAGCGGCTCGGCGTTCGTTGCTTGCGCCAGGGATTCGATCAGGTAGCCGCGCAAGCCCTGGTCGTACTGCCAGGTCTGGCTGTCGCCGGTCTTCGCATTCAGCAGCGTGACCTTCACGCCTGGTAGCAGCACCGCCTTGGAACGCAGCAGGCGCAGCAGGTCCGCTTGTGGAATGACGGGGGAATCGAAGTATTTCGGATTCGGCCAGACGGTGACGCGGGTGCCGGAACGCTTGTCTTCCTTACCGCCGGCGCGCGACTTGAGCTTTTGCACCACGTCGCCATCGGCGAAGACGATGTTATGCACGCCTTCACGCCAGACAGTGATTTCAAGGCGGGAGGAGAGGGCATTCGTCACCGATACCCCGACGCCGTGCAGGCCGCCGGAAAAGGAGTAGGCGCCGCCTGAACCCTTGTCGAACTTGCCGCCGGCGTGCAGGCGGGTGAA
>JAQGMD010000157.1 GCA_028292565.1 Burkholderia sp.
TCGACTTCGTGGAATGGAAAAAGGCGTATGTGCTGAAGAAACACTGGCTCGCGCATACCAAACGGATTTGTCCCAGATGCGATATCCCGTTGACCAGGGGGCATCTGGGAAGGACGAACCGTCGAAGTTTTTTCTGCGAACGCTGCCAGAAAAAGTATTAGTCTTCAGGAAGTTTGCCGCGCCTCTTTCGGCTTCGCTTCTTCACGCCGGTTGAAGCCTGCCACCATATCGAAGCGGAACAGGCGGCATTCGAGCGCGCCGTTAAAGAACGGTGTCTTGCGCGATTCCTTCAGGCGCATCATTTTCGGCAGCGTCAGGTCCGCGGTAAACAGGAAAGCCTGCCAGCCGGCGAAACGCTGCTTCAGGGTGGTGCCAAACGCGCTGAAGAATTGTGTTGCCAGTTCATCCGTTTCCACCGTGCTGTCACCCCGTACGCCGATCCGCTCACCGTAAGGCGGATTGGTCAGGATGATCCCGGGCGTCTCGGTAGGCGCTTTGACTTCCTGCGCTTCGATCTGCTTCAGCGGCACTTCAAATGGAATGCCGGCCTGGGCCAGGTTGTGGCGCGTCATTGCGACCATATCGCCCGAGATGTCGCTGCCGAAGATCGTCGGTACGGTCGGGATCGGATTCGGTTTGACGCTGCCCTTGATCGCCTGCCATTCGGAGGCGTTGAAGTCATGAAAATTTTCAAAGGCGAAGCTGCGGCGCGCGCCCGGCGGAATCCCGGCAACCATTTGTGCCGCTTCGGCGAGGATGGTGCCGGAGCCGCACATCGGGTCGAACAGGGGCATGCCCGGCTTCCATCCGGATACCCGCAACAAGCCCGCGGCGAGATTCTCGCGCAAAGGCGCGTCGCCGGTTTCGTCACGCCAGCCGCGCTTGAACAGCGCTTCACCCGACGTATCGAGATAGACCGTGAAATTGCGCGCATCGAGGAAGCCGACAATGCGCATGTCCGGCGTTTTGGTGTTCACCGACGGACGCTTCGAGAACTGGTCGCGGAAACGGTCGCAGATCGCATCCTTGATCTTCAACGTGGCGAACTCCAGGCTGCGCAACGGTGACTTGACTGCGGTGACGTCGACGCGGATGGTGTGGTCCACGCTGAACCAGTCTTCCCACGGCTGCGCGAGGGCCAGGTCGTAGATGTCGTTTTCGTTGGTATATTTGCCGTGAGCCATGCGCATCAATACGCGGGATGCGATGCGGGAATGCAGGTTGATGCGATAGGCGTCGGTCAGCGCACCGGAAGCATGGACGCCACCCGGTACCTGATTGTGAACTTTCAGCGTCGCACTCTGCTGCGCGATTTCGCCCAGCTCTTCGGCCAGAGCCGCTTCCATGCCGCGCGGGCAGGGACAAAAAAATGAATGTGCCATGGGGAACCCTTTATCCGTGAAAAAACTTTTCCGGAACAAAGACCACTGGGGCCTTTGTTCGATATTCAATAGCTATTTTGCAAACGCCCGCTCGACAAAATCGAGCCTGTCCTGGCCCCAGTAACCTTCGCCGTCGATGACATACCACGGCGCGCCGAACACATTCGCGGCGATCGCTTCTTCGGTAAAGCGGTCATACTCGCTTTGCACGCTGGCAGTCTCCGATGATTTGAGCAGCGCCTTGCCGTCATAACCGAGTTGGATTGCGATGGCGGCCAGAGTATCCTCATCGGCGATATTTTTTTCTTCCGCCCACACCGCGCGCATCACCGCGCCGGAGATGTCCATAGCCGCATCAGTGCCATGCGCGAGGTTGGTCGCGATAATGAGCTTGGAGGCCGAATCGGCCGGCACCGGGAAGTGTTGCGGATGCAGGTTGAGCGGAATATTCTGGAACTCGCTCCAGCGCTTCAACTCGAGCAGCCGATAGGCCTGCCGTTGCGGCGCGCGCTTTGCCAGCGGAACACCGCCCGATACGCTCATGACTTTTCCGAAGTCGCATGGCTTGACCAACACCTGCACGTCATATTGCTTCACCATGCGCTTGAAACGCTCATGGCCCATATAAGCGTAGGGAGATGGCGGAGAGAAATAGTATTCACATGTTTTAGACATCGGCGTCTCCTGTTATGGTTTTAAAAGGGCTTAACAACGACCAGCACAACGATGGCGAACAAAAGGATGACCGGGACCTCGTTGAACCAGCGGTACCAGGTATGGCTGCGAGTGTTGCGGCCGTTCTCGAATTTTTTCAGCAGCGAACCGCTTGCATGGTGATAACCGATCACCAGGATGACCAGCGCGAGCTTCGCATGCAGCCAGCCGTTGCCCGGCCCCGTGCCGATACCGTAGCCGAGCCACAGCCATACGCCAAACAGCACTGCCGGTATCGACAGCATGGTCGTGAAGCGGTAAAGCCGGCGCGCCATCAGCAGCAGGCGGGTGGTGGCAGTCGGATCGGTCTCCTGCGCGAGATTGACGAAAATGCGCGGTAGGTAGAACAGACCGGCGAACCATGAAATAACGAAGACGAGGTGGAGCGATTTAATCCAGAGCATACTATTCCCGGACTTCGCCGTGTCCGAACACCACGTATTTCATCGAGGTCAAACCGTCCAGGCCGACCGGACCGCGCGCGTGCAATTTGTCGTTCGAAATGCCGATTTCCGCGCCCAGCCCGTATTCAAAGCCGTCCGCGAAACGGGTGGAGGCGTTGACCATCACGGATGCCGAATCCACTTCGCGCAGGAAGCGCATCGCGCGGCTGTAATCCTCGGTGACGATGGCGTCGGTATGTTGCGACGACCAGGTATTGATGTGATCGATCGCCTCACTGACGTCGTCGACGATTTTGACGGCGAGGATGGCGGCCAGGTATTCAGTGCGCCAGTCTTCCTCGGTGGCCGCCGTCAGATGCGGATAGCCGGCGAGTATTTTGCGGGACTCTTCATCGCCGCGCAGTTCGACCTGCTTCGTGCCATACAGCTCGGCGAGCTTCGGCAACACCTGCGGCGCAATCCCGCGCGCAACCAGCAGCGTTTCCATCGTGTTGCAAGTGCCGTAGCGGTGGCACTTCGCATTGAATGCAATCTTGAGCGCTTTCTCGATATCGGCCTTGTCGTCGATGTAGACATGGCAGATGCCGTCGAGGTGCTTGATCATCGGTACTTTCGATTCCTTGATCAGGCGCTCGATCAGGCCCTTGCCGCCGCGTGGGACGATCACGTCGACATATTGCGGCATGGTGATCAGTTCGCCGACTGCGGCGCGATCGGTGGTCTCGACGACCTGCACCGCATCCTCCGGCAATCCTGCGCCCGCCAGTCCTTCTTTCACCAGTTTGGCCAACGCCTGGTTGCAGTGGATCGCTTCGGAACCGCCGCGCAGGATGGTCGCATTGCCGCTCTTGATGCAGAGGCCGGCCGCGTCCACCGTCACGTTGGGACGCGCTTCGTAGATGATGCCGATGACACCGAGCGGCACACGCATCTGCCCAACCTGGATGCCGGTTGGACGGTATTTCATGTTCGAGACCTCACCGATCGGATCGGGCAGGGAGACGATTTGCTCGAGGCCTTCGGCCATCGTTGCGATCGCTTTATCCGACAAGGTCAGGCGATCGAGCATCGCCGGCTCCATACCGTTGGCGCGCGCCGCTTCCAGGTCTTTCTGGTTGGCGGCCCGCAGCGCGTCAGCATCACGGCGAATTGCCGTTGCGATCAACGACAACGCCTGATTTTTGGCGCGGGTATCGGCCTTGGCCATAGCGCGCGATGCTTTGCGAGCCCGTTGACCGACTTCGTTCATGTAATTCTTGATGTCCATATCAGGTATCAGAGGTCAGGTATCAGTGTGTAGGGCGGGTCGTGACCCGCCGTATGTTTTCTGTAGGTGTCACTTGTACAAAAGGCGGACGTGGGCCGGCAGAACATCCGGCGGGTCGCGACCCGCCCTACGAGTTAGCCCCGTGCTACCTTCAGCCCCAGCTGCAGCATCGCGTCCCACGCATCCCCTGCAAACGCCTTCGCGCGCAAACCTTTGACCATCTTATCGATTTGCGCAGCCTCTTGCAGCGCGGTTTCCAGCGTCGATAGTTTCAGCCTGCGCAGCGCCGGTTCCATCATGCGTTCACGCGGACCCCAGATGCGGCATTCCTTCAACAGCATGCCGAGTGGGCGGCCTTGCGCCACACCGGATTTCAGCTTCAGCAGGGTGCGTATTTCCTCGGCCATCGCCCATAGCACCAGCGGCAATGCCTCGCCTTCGCCCTTCAGTCCTTCCAGCATGCGCACCAGGCGCGCAGCGTCGCCCCCGAGCATGGCTTCATTTAGTTTAAACACGTCGTAACGCGCGACGTTGAGCACCGCATCGTGGATCTGTTCAAAACTCAGCTTGCCCTCGGGATGCAACAGCGCGAGCTTCTGGATCTCCTGATGCGCGGCCAACAAATTGCCCTCGACGCGGTCGGCAATGAAATCGATGCTTTGCTTGTCGGCGCTCTGGCGCTGTGCGGCAAGGCGTGTACCTATCCACGCCGGCAACTGCGCCCGTTCCACGAGCGGAATATCGATATACACGCTGGCCTGCTGCAAAGCCGATACCCAGACGCTCTTCTGTGCCTGCCAGTCCAGCTTGGGCAGCGTGATCAGCGTCACGTTGTCCGGGCTTAATGACTTCGCATATTCCTGCAGCGCCTGTCCGCCATCCTTGCCGGGTTTGCCGGTCGGGATGCGAAGCTCGATTAGTTTGCGGTCGCCGAACAGCGATTGCGACTGGTTTGCCGCCAACAGCTGGCCCCACTTGAAGCTGCGCTCCACCACCAGCACTTCGCGCTCCGTCAGGCCTTGCGAGCGCGCTGTCTTGCGGATCCTGTCGGCCGCTTCCAGCGCGAGCAGATGCTCGTCGCTGGTAATGACATAGAGCGGCGACAGGGGTTTCGCCAGGTGTGCGTCAAGCGCGTCGTGCCGCAATTGCATCGGGTACTTTCTTCAAGCCGTCCGCAGCGCGGAAAGCCGCCGCAAGATCTGCTGAACCAGGTCGCTTTGCATGTCGCGATAAAGCATCTCTTCTTCTTTTTCCTTCGCCAGGGCTTGCGATTCGTTGAACGTGATGTCGCGCTTGAGCGTGATTTCGGTCGGCGGCATCAGTTCCTTTTCCTGGCCGGATTTCACGCGAAAGCGAAGTCTGTAGAGCAGCGTATATTCCCGCGGGCGGCCCTGGGTATTCAAAGTCAGGATCGACTTTTCCCGCGATTCGGCAAGCAGTTCCAGCACAGCCTCTGCGGTCTTCGGGTCCGTCACCACAGAGGTGTCACCGCTGGCCCGGATGTATCGCTTGAGTTCAGCGCCAACCGGCGAGTTCTCCGGGAAGCCGACATAAACAGTCTTGAAAGGCAGCGCGTTCTGGCCGCTTGAACCGCGCAGTTGAAAGCCGCACGCGGATAGCGCCACGGCTGTTGCGAGTGTGATTGCGTAGAGAGCGCTGCGCTTCATGGACATCCTTTATATCGATCGCGTCAGGCGACGATGTTGATCAACTTGCCGGGCACGACGATGACCTTCTTCGGCGTTCCTTCGACAAACTTCTTCACGTTTTCGTTAGCCAGCGCAGCGGCTTCGATCGCTGCCTTGTCGGCATCCTTCGGTACTGTCACGCTGCCGCGCAACTTGCCGTTGACCTGCACCATCAGCTCGATTTCCGCTTGTTCCAGCGCAGCGGCATCCACGTGCGGCCAGGGTGCATCGAGGATGTCACCGAAGCTGCCGGCGAAACCGAGTTCCTGCCACAGGACATGGGTGATGTGCGGCGCGACCGGATTCAGCACGCGCAGGAAGATCGACAAACCTTCGGCGATGACGGCATTCGATGCCGCCGAGTCGTCGAGCTTTGCGCCTTCGAGCGTGTTCAGCATCTTCATGCCGGCGGACACGACGGTGTTGTACTGGATGCGTTTATAGTCGTGATCCGCTTGCTGAAGGATCTTGTGGATCTCGCGACGCAGTGCCTTGTGCGTTTCCGGCAACGCCGAAAAATTTGTCGCCGCTGCGCCAGCGATACGCGGAGCTTGCGCGTGCGCGAACGCCCATACCCGGCGCAGGAAGCGATTCGCGCCTTCCACGCCCGTGCCCGACCACTCGAGCGTCTGCTCCGGTGGCGACGCGAACATGGTGAACAGGCGTGCGGTATCCGCGCCGTACTGGTCGATCTGAGCCTGCGGATCTATGCCGTTGTTCTTCGACTTCGACATCTTTTCGGTGCCGCCGATCTCGACCGGCTTGCCGTCCGACTTCAGCAACGCCGATACCGGGCGGCCCTTGTCGTCGAATGTCAGCTCGACATCTTCCGGGTTGAACCAGGTCTTCTTGCCGGAGTCGTCTTCACGGTAATAGGTTTCATTCAGCACCATGCCCTGCGTCAGCAGGTTGACGAACGGCTCGTCGAACTTGACCAGTCCGAAGTCGCGCATCACCTTGGTCCAGAAGCGCGCATACAGCAAATGCAACACGGCGTGCTCGATGCCGCCGATGTACTGGTCCATCGGCATCCAGTAATCATTGCGCTCGTCAACCATCCGGTCGGTGCTGCCTGGAGCGCCTTGTGGTGCGCCTTGTGGTGATGTATAGCGCATGTAGTACCAGGACGAATCGACGAAGGTGTCCATCGTGTCGGTCTCGCGCCGCGCCGGCTTGCCACACTGGGGGCAGTCGACGTGCAGGAATTTTTCATGCTTGTTGAGCGGGTTGCCCGTGCCGTCCGGCACGCAGTCTTCCGGCAGTACGACCGGCAAATCCTTCTCCGGCACCGGTACATCGCCGCAGTGTGCGCAATGGATGATCGGGATCGGCGTGCCCCAGTAGCGCTGCCGGGAAATGCCCCAGTCGCGCAGACGGTAGGTAATTTTCTTTTCGCCCAGGCCGAGGCCCGCGAGGTCCGCGGCGACCGCTTCGACCGTCGCCTGATAAGTCTGGCCGTCGTATTTGCCGGAATTGACCGTGCGGCCGTTTTCCTTGTCGGCGTACCAATCCTGCCAGGCCTCGGTCGAGTATTGCTTGTCATCGACCGCCACGACTTGCTTGATCGGCAAATTGTATTTTTTCGCGAATGCGAAATCGCGCTCGTCGTGTCCCGGAACGCCCATCACGGCGCCGTCGCCATAGGTGATCAGCACATAGTTGCCCACCCAGACTTCGACTTGCTGACCGGTCAACGGATGCTTGACGAACAGCCCCGCCGGCATGCCTTTCTTTTCCATCGTCGCCATGTCGGCTTCGATCACGCTGCCTTTTTTGCATTCGGCAATGAAGGTCGCAAGTTCCGGATCGGATTCGGCGGCGTGGGTCGCGAGCGGATGTTCCGGCGCCACAGCGCAGAAGGTGACGCCCATGATAGTGTCGGCACGGGTGGTAAATACCCACATCTTGCCGTCGTTGAGCGGCTTGCCGGATGCATCCTTGATGTCGTGCGGGAATGCGAAGCGCACACCGGTCGATTTGCCGATCCAGTT
Source organism: Burkholderia sp. (assembly GCA_028292565.1). The sequence continues at coordinate 7,447 of JAQGMD010000157.1, forward strand.
CGATTGCATGATGCGCACGCGCTCCGGCCAGCCCGGCAGCTTGTTGTCAACGTAGTCGAGCAATTCTTCGGCGTAGTCGGTAATCCTGGCGTAGTACATCGGGATTTCGCGCTTTTCGATCAGCGCGCCGGAACGCCAGCCGCGGCCGTCGATCACCTGCTCATTGGCGAGCACGGTCTGGTCGATCGGATCCCAGTTCACGGTGCCGGTTTTCTTGTAGATGATGCCTTTTTCGAGCATCTTCAGGAACATCCACTGGTTCCACTTGTAATACTCGGGCTTGCAGGCCGTCATTTCGCGCGACCAATCGATCGCCAGTCCCATCGCCTGCATCTGGGTCTTCATGTGCTCGATGTTGGAGTAGGTCCATTTCGCCGGCGGCACGTTGTTGGCCATCGCCGCGTTCTCCGCAGGCATGCCGAACGCGTCCCAGCCCATTGGCATCAGCACGTTGTGCCCGTTCATCCGCAGGTAGCGGTACATCACGTCATTGATCGTGTAATTGCGTACATGACCCATGTGCAGCTTGCCGGACGGGTAGGGCAGCATCGAGCAGGCATAGAACTTTGGCTTGTCCTTGCCATTCTTGTCTTTTGCATGTTCGACAGCCTTGTAGGCGTCGATCGCTTTCCAATGCGATTGCGCCGACTTCTCGACGTCGGCGGGGCTGTATTTTTCTTGCATGACGGGATGGGGCTGATAGTGGATGTAAACCAAGCATTATACTGGTTCGACCATGCTTGGCAGGCTATTCAACTATTGCGGCGCTGGCGGACTATCGACGGTTGCGCCGTCTGAATCAGTGTAAAACCAGGCTCAGGGGCGGTTCTTCGCCGTTCTCGATATAGAGCTGGTTGACTATCGAAGTGTATTCTTTCAACGCCCCGAGGATCTCCGGCGCCAGTCTGCGCAGGACGTCGGAATGCAGCACCTCGATTTCCAGCGATTCGTCGGGCCCGAGCTTGAATTTCGTCAACCCCTCGTCCTCGCGCAGGGAAGCGAGGGAATCGATCCAGGCGTCGATATTGCGACCGTAGAAATCCGGAAAGCCGAAGACCGCCTGCGATTCGCTGTGGAACGCATCCCAGGTAGTGATTTTTTCGCCATCGATTCGGACGGTAGCCATGGCTTTACTGTGTCTTCTGCGCTTCTTTCGAGTCGGTGACGAAGCCTATCTTAGTGAGGCCGTTGGTCTGCGCCGCCGACATCACCTGGGCAATGACCTCATAGCGGGTCGATTTATCCGCGCGCAGCTGCAGATCCGGCTGTGGCTTCTGCTGCGCGGCAACGCCCATCTTCGCGCCCAGGTCCTTTTGCTCGATCCGATCGTTATTCCAGAAAATGGCGCCTTCCGCATTGATCGACAGCGAGATCGTCTCAGGTTTTTCCGGAGCGGCTGTGGATTGCGCAGTGGGCAAATCGAGCTTGATTGCATGAGTGAATAGCGGCGCCGTGATGATGAAAATCACCAGCAGCACCAGCATAACGTCCACCATCGGCGTGACGTTGATGTCCGCCATCGGTGCCTGGTTCTTGTTGTCGTTGAAACCGCCGAATGCCATGTGCTTGCTCCGCCTGTGTTATTTGCCGACCCGGGCGCCGGTGGTCAGATACGCATGCAGGTCATGCGCAAATGCATCCAGTTCAGCCAGGGTCACCCGATTAACCCGGGTGAATGCGTTGTAGGCGAGGACCGCCGGAATTGCCACCACCAGGCCGAGCGCGGTCATGATCAGCGCTTCGCCGACCGGGCCCGCCACCTTGTCGATCTGCACGGTGCCCGATGTCGATACGGCAACCAGCGCATGGTAAATGCCCCAGACAGTGCCGAACAAGCCGACAAACGGCGCGGTCGAGCCGACCGATGCGAGCAGCGTCAGGCCGCTTTCCAGTCGCGACGAAACGCGGTTGATCTCCTGCCGCAAAGTTCGCGTGATCAGTTCGCCCGGATCGGTAGTCGCATTCAGCGAACCCGCTTGGGATGTCAGGTTGGCCGCTTCCGCGCTTTGCGTCGCCAGCGGCGTATAAACGTTTTCAGTGTCGGCGGTTTTGACCACCGCGATGGCGTCGGTCAGCGTTGGCGCTTTCCAGAAGTGTTCCAGTGCGCCGGCGCTTCTGCGGATGCGCCAGGAACTCCAGGCCTTGGAAAAAATGTAATACCAACTGACTACCGACATCAGCAGCAATGCATAGGCGACGGCATGCGAGACCGCATCGCCCTGTGCCCAGTAATGGGCGAATCCGAGAGTCTGGTTCATGGTGTACGACAGAAATGAATTAGTTTTGGAGTTTAAACGGAATGGGGACTTGATACCACTCCGCAATCGGCCTGCCTTCGCTGGTAGCGGGGTTGAAGCGCCAGGTCTGCACCGTGCTCATGGCGGATTTATCCAATTGCGGGTGACCACTCGAGGACTTCAGTTTCACCTCGCCGGCCGTGCCGTCGGCCTTCACCAGCACCTGCAGCACAACCGTGCCTTGCTCTTCATAGCGCCTTGACATCGCCGGATAGTCGGGCTTGCGGTTGGTAGCCGCATAGCTTGCGGGGATTGATACGCCGGTCTTGGCCGGCGCGGCAGACGCCGCGGGTGGCGCTGGTGGCGCGGCGGGCGCCGGCGCTGTTGATGGCGCGCTCGTCGGTGCGGTCGCCACCGCGCTTGTGTCCGGTTTGCTCTCGTTCGGTATTTCGGGCGCAGGTGCAGGCGAGGGCGCCTGTGGGGCAGGGGTTTCCCGTGGCTTCGTCACTGGCTTGGGCCTGGCGATTTGCTTCTTCGGTTCCGGACGCTTCTTTTCCGGCTGGGGCGGCTCAGGGGCCGGCGCAACGGGCAACGGCGCCGGTGGCGTGTTTTCCACCGGTGCAGGTAGAAGCTGTACCACTATAGGCGGCTGTTCGGGCCGCTTATCCGGATTCGGAGACATACCGGTCACTACCGCGGTAATCAATGCGGCATGCAAAAGCAATGTGGCCGAAAGTGATACGTTCGAGAAGGCGGTTTTCATGCGAGTCGCTGCGACGGCCTCACCGCGTACGCCGGGTTAATGCAAACCCAGCACATCCTGCATATCGTAAAGACCGGTCTTCTTGTCTGCCAAAAAGCGCGCTGCGCGCAGGCCGCCGTGCGCATACGTGACGCGGCTCGCGGATTTATGCGTGATTTCAATCCGCTCGCCGATGCCGGCGAACAATACGGTATGGTCGCCCACGATATCACCGCCGCGGATGGTTGCGAAACCGATCGACGATGGATCGCGCTCGCCGGTTACTCCTTCGCGGGCATACACGGCGACGTCCTTCAGGTCGCGGCCCAATGCGCCGGCAATCACTTCGCCCATTTTGAGCGCGGTGCCGGACGGTGCATCGACCTTGTGGCGATGGTGGGCTTCAATGATTTCAATATCGTAGCCCTGCGAGAAGCTCTTGGCCGCCATTTCCAGCAGTTTCATCGTGACGTTGACGCCCACACTCATGTTGGGGGCGAACACGATCGCGGTTTTTTGCGCCGCGGCGGCAATTGCCGCTTTGCCGGCGTCGTCGAAGCCGGTGGTGCCGATGATCATTTTGATACCGTGCGCTGCGCAGTATTCCAGGTGCTTCAACGTCCCCTCGGGACGGGTGAAGTCGATCAGGAATTCTGTATTGGCCAGGCCCTTTGCCAGTTCGGATTCGATCTGAACACCGGCCGGCGTGCCAAGAAACGCCGCGGCATCAGTGCCGATGCCGGGCGCGCCGGGCACGTCTAGTGCCCCGGCCAGTGTCGCATCATCGGCGTTCTGGATAGTTTCGATCAGCATGCGGCCCATGCGGCCGGACGCGCCTGCGACGGCGATTTTCATTTGTTTCATACAGCGCTACTTTGAATGTTTATTTTGATTGGGAGGATGCGGCAGGTTTATCGCCCGCGATAAACGCGAGGTATTCCTGCTCAGTAGGCAAGGCGCCGCTCTCGATGCGCGCCACCCGGTTTTCCTTGAAAAGTACTGTTACGCGGCTGGCGATCACTTCACCGCTCCTCTTTTGAAGACGGAATACGTAGTCCCAGCGATCGGCGTGGAATACGTCGGTCAGCAGCGGTGTGCCCAGCGCGAAGCGTACCTGCTCACGCGTCACTCCTTCCGGCCGCTGCATGCCATCCTGCAGCTGGGTCACCATTTCGCGCGAAATGAAATTGCCCTGCTGGACGTCGACGCGGTAGGGCGCAAAGATTCCGAGGAACTTGCGGAAACCGGTGGGGCCGGTGGTTTGCACGCCGGTCGCCTCCGTCTTTGCCGCAGGCGCTTGCGCGTCATTCGCTTGCGGTGCTCGAACTCCGGCCGCCTCGGCTCTTGGTGCCGGCGCATCGTCCATCAAGGGGTTCTTTGATGCGCAACCGGCCGCCAGGCACGCGGCCATGACCAGGCATAATGCACCGGCACGGGCGGGTGTACGATCACTGCAGGTAGGCAACATTCGCATAGTAAGTCTCAATTCGTTGAGCAATTGTGCAAAAACGCTATATGATAAAGCAGATAACTCAAATCCGACCAACAAGATGCCTAACAACCCTAACGAGCTGAAAGCCAGCGGTCTAAAGGCGACCCTGCCCAGACTCAAAATCCTCGATATTTTCCAGAACAGCCCGGTGCGCCACCTGAGTGCCGAGGACGTCTATAAAGTCCTTTTGACTGAAAACATGGATGTCGGTCTTGCAACTGTGTACCGAGTGTTGACGCAGTTCGAGCAGGCCGGACTACTGCATCGCAATCACTTCGAAACCGGCAAGGCCGTGTTTGAACTCAACGAAGGTTCGCACCACGACCATCTGGTGTGCCTCGACTGCGGCCGCGTCGAGGAGTTCTACGACGAAGAAATCGAAAAACGCCAGCAGCGGGTAGCGAAAGAGCGTGGATTCGACATCGCCGAACATGCGCTGGCCATGTACGGGCATTGCACCAAGAGCAATTGTCCGCATCGAGTGAGATAAACAACCTGGTGGGTGTTACTGAGGATGACTCAGCGCGTTGGATAACAGCTTCGCGGTGATGTCCACGATCGGGATCACCCGTTCATAGGCCATCCGTGTGGGGCCGATCACGCCCAGCGTGCCGACGATCTTGCCGTTGACTTCATAGGGCGCGGTCACCACGCTCATGTCGTCCATCGGAATCAGCTGCGATTCTCCGCCGATAAAAATCTGCACGCCGGTCGCCTTGCTGGACATATCCAGCAATTGCATCAGGCTGGTCTTTTGCTCAAACATCTCGAACAGCTTGCGCAGCGAGGTCATGTTGGAGGAGAGATCAGTCACGCTGAGCAAATTGCGTTCGCCCGAAATGACAACATCGTCGCTATGGTCAGCCATTGCGTCGCTGCCGGCTTCAACCGCCGCCTGCATCAGTTGCGTCATGTCGTCGCGAAGCTGGCGCAGTTCCTTCTGCAGCCGCGAACGCACATCGTCGAAGCTGAGTCCGCCGTAATGCTGGTTGATGTAGTTCGCAGCCTGTACCAATTGCGAGGGCGTGTAATCGGCGTCGGTCAACAGCAGGCGGTTCTGCACATCGCCGTTGGGTGCGACGATCACCAGGAGGATGCGTTTCTCGGACAGGCGCAGGAATTCAATCTGCTGGAACACCAATTCATGCCGCGGTGTTATGACGACGCCGGCAAACTGCGATAGCGACGACAGCACCTGTGCCGCATTGATAATGATTTTCTGCGGCGAACTGGAATTTTTCGATCGCGGTTGCAATTTTGACTCGACGGTGGTTTCGTCGATCGCTTGCACTGTCAGGAGGGTATCAACAAATACGCGGTAGCCGCGCGGGGTAGGGACACGGCCGGCGGAGGTGTGGGGGCTCGAAACAAAACCCATCTCCTCGAGGTCTGCCATGATGTTGCGTATGGTCGCGGGCGACAGATCCAGACCGGAAATCCTGGAAAGCGCACGCGACCCTACCGGCTGGCCGTCGGCGATATACCGTTCGACCAGGGCTTTGAGCAGGGTTTGGGCGCGGGTATCAAGTTGCATACTGGTATTCTAGCGAGGCCGGGCGGGTGGTGCCAGCATTATGCGCTCTGTCAACCATTGATCCAGTTCATAAAGTGTGTTGCACACCACGTCGGGCCGGATCGTTTCCGGCAGGCTGACCCCGGGTTTCAATCCTTCGCGATTGATCCAGGCTGCCCGCAGCCCGGCCTTTTGCGCACCTTCGACGTCGAGGAACAGGTCATCGCCGACGTATACCGCCTCGTGGGGCGCAACGCCCAGTTCCTCGCAAGCGGCGTGAAAGATCGCCGGATCCGGTTTGGCGCTTCCGAAGCGGTGCGCGGCTACCGAAGCCTGGAAGTAGCGCGCCAGGCCGATGGTTTCAAGATCCGCAACGCCGTTCGAAACCGAGCCCAGCGCGACGCGGCCGTGCAGGCGTGACAAGGTCGGCACCACATCCTCGAACGGAGTGACTTCATTGCGCGCCGCCGAAAATATCTCGATTGCCAGATCGACTTTGCCGACATCTTCCCCGGCGCTGATGAATGCTTCGCTCAGCCCGGCGTGCCGCAGCGCGCGCAGATCAATCTGGTAGCGCGGATCTGCTTCCAGCATGGTTATCCGTCGGGCGCGCATGCTCTCGATCGTGAACTGTCGGGTAACACCGGGAGCGTTGATCGCAAGCCACTCGAAAAGGAGGGTTTCAGCGCGCTTGATGACAGGTACGATAGGCCACAATGTATCGTCGAGGTCGAAAAGAACGGCTCTGATAGGAGGCATATTTATTAATTATTCAATGCGGCTGGATTGAACTGCAAGAGATAACTAAATTATGGTCTAATCTGCAGCATGTTGCCTTCCACGTCCACACCCGCTCCCGCCCAGTTCAAGACAGTTGCCATAATCGGCAAATACGGCGCCGCCGGCATTGAGCAATCCCTGTCGGAAATCGTCGAATTTCTCAAGAGTACCGGGCGTACCGTCGTACTCGAAAAAGACACCGCGAAAAACGTTGCGCTCGATGGCGTTGCGACAATGACGCCGGCGGAAATCGGCCGCTATGCCGATGTGGCGATTGTGATCGGCGGCGACGGCACCATGTTGGGTATAGCTCGCCAGCTGGCGCCTTTCAACGTGCCGCTGATAGGCATCAACCAGGGCCGCCTCGGTTTCATGACCGACATTTCGCAGGATCGCGTGATTGAAGTGCTGGCGGATATGCTGGGCGGAAAACTGGAATCCGAGCAGCGCAGCCTGCTTGAAGGCTCAGTCGTGCGCGAGGGTACCGTCATCTTTTACGCGCTCGCCTTCAACGACGTGGTGGTATCGCGCGGACCGACTTCCGGTATGTTGGAACTGAAAGTAAAGGTGGACGGACGCTTCATGTATAACCAGCGGTCCGACGGCCTGATCGCTGCAACGCCGACCGGATCGACCGCATATGCATTGTCAGCCGGCGGACCTTTGCTGCATCCGCGGCTGAGCGGCATCGTGCTCGTGCCGATCGCGCCCCATGCATTATCCAACCGGCCGATCGTGATCCCCGATTCGAGCGAAATCGTCATCGAGATCATGGGAGGACGCGAGGTCAGCGTCAATTTCGACATGCAGGCGCTTACCAGCCTGATGCACCATGACTGCATCGTCGTCAAGCGTTCCAAGCACACGATTACCTTCCTGCATCCACAAGGATGGAGCTATTACGACACGCTGCGCGAGAAGCTCCACTGGAATGAGTATCCGTCAGTGGAAGGACAGTTAAAATAGCGAGCCTGTCGCGGTACTTACAATAACACTTCCATCATTTATGCTTCGCACACTTTCCATCAGAGACTTTGTTATCGTCGACGCTATCGAACTGGATTTCGCACCGGGCTTCACCGTTTTTACGGGGGAAACCGGCGCGGGAAAATCGATCCTGATCGATGCGCTTGCACTTGCGCTGGGCGGCCGTGGCGACGCCAGCGTGGTGCGCGACGGGGCCGGCAAGACGGACATCACTGCGGAATTTTCAACCAGCGACGTAGCCAGTGCCTGGCTCGCGGCGCATGAATTCGATGGCGACGAAGGCGGCGTCTTGCTGCGCCGGGTCATCGACAACGCCGGCCGCTCCAAAGCCTTCATCAATGGCATTGCTGCTACCGCCGCGCAATTGCGCGAGTTGGGTGAAATGCTGGTCGACATCCATGGCCAGCATGCGCACCAGTCGCTGCTGAAAAACGATGCGCAACGCGTGCTGCTGGATAGCCAGGCCGATTTGCAGGAAGACGCCCGGTCGGTCGCCGCGGCTTACAAGGCATGGCGTGCGCTGGCGAAGCAGCGCGAGGAATTCGAGATCAACACAAAAAATGTGATGCTGGAGCGCGAGCGCCTTGAGTGGCAAGTCGGCGAACTGGAAAAGCTGTCGGTAAAACCCGGCGAATGGACCGAGATCACCAATGAGCATAGCCGCCTGTCGCATGCCGCCAGCCTGATCGAAGGTGCGCAGGAAGCGGTGACCATCATTTCCGAAGCGGATGAGAGCCCGATGCTGTCGCAGCTCGCATCGTTGACGCAAAAACTCAGCAAACTCGCCGACATCGACGCGGCGCTGAAGCCGGTAGTGGAAGCGCTGGAACCGGCAAGCATCCAGTTGCAGGAGGCAGTCTATTCGCTCAACGATTATCTGAGTCGGGTCGAACTGGATCCGGCTCGTTTGCATCAAGTGGAAGGACGACTCGAGGCGATCCATTCGACTGCGCGCAAATTTCATGTGGCCCCGGACGACTTGCCGCAAGAGCTGGTGACGTTGTCTGCGCAACTGCGCCAGTTGGCTGACGCGACCGATCTCGACGCGCTGCGCGCCCAGGAAGAAAAGCTGAAGGCGGAATACATGCGCCTCGCGCAAAAGCTTTCGAAGGCGCGCGCGAAAGCGGCCAAATCGCTGACCGAGGCAGTCACCGCCGCGATGCAGGACCTGAGCATGTCGGGCGGCCGGTTTGAAGTGGCGCTCAACGAGGTGGAGCCGGCGGCTTATGGTCTCGAACAAATCGAGTTCCTGGTGGCCGGACACGCCGGCACTATTCCGCGTCCGCTGGCCAAGGTCGCTTCCGGCGGCGAGCTGGCACGGATTTCACTCGCCATATCGGTGATCACTTCCAGCGCAACCGCCACCCCGACCCTGATCTTCGACGAGGTCGACAGCGGCATCGGCGGCGGCGTGGCCGAAGTAGTCGGGCGGTTGTTGAAGCGGCTCGGCCAGGATCGCCAGGTGCTGTGTGTAACCCATCTGCCGCAAGTGGCGAGCCAGGGGAACCAGCACTATCAGGTCAGCAAATCGAGCGACGGAGGCAAGACCGTGTCCCGTATCGAACCGCTGGATGCAAAGTCGCGCGTGGAAGAAGTAGCGCGGATGTTGGGCGGGCTGGAAATTACCGCCACCACACGCAAGCATGCGCGCGAACTGCTCGCTTCCTGACGATTCCGACGATGCGTTTCCATAAAGAGCCGGCATACGCCCACGGCAGCATACCCAAGACAGCGGTCCTGCTGGTCAACCTCGGCACACCCGACGCGCCGACCACGCCCGCGGTGCGCCGCTACCTCAGGCAATTCCTCTCCGATCCACGCGTGGTCGAAATCCCGAAGGCCGCATGGTGGTTCATTCTGCACGGCATGATCCTGCCACTGCGTTCCCGCAAGTCGGCCGAAAAGTACGCAGCGATCTGGACCAAAGATGGTTCACCGCTGAAGGTGCATACCGAAAAGCAGGCGCTGCTGCTGCGCGGTTACCTGGGCGAACGCGGACATGATGTGCAGGTCGCCTATGCGATGCGCTACGGGAATCCCTCTTTGCCGCAGGTGCTGGACAAGCTGAAAGCGGATGGTTGCGAGCGTATCCTGCTGTTGCCGGCATATCCGCAATATTCGGGGACCACCACGGCCTCGATCGGCGACGCGGTGTTCAGCCATTATGCGAAGGTGCGCAACCAGCCTGAGCTACGCTTCGTCAAGCATTATCACGATCATGACGGCTATGTGAAGGCGCTAGCAAAGTCAGTGCTCGCCCACTGGGAGTCCAATGGGCGGCCCGACAAGCTGGTAATGAGTTTTCATGGTGTGCCGAAGCGCACGCTACTGCTCGGCGATCCGTATCATTGCGAGTGCCAGAAGACAGGACGGCTGCTGGCGACTGAGCTCGGACTGTCAGCGGAGCAGTACGCGGTCACTTTCCAGTCCCGCTTCGGGAAGGCAGAGTGGTTGCAGCCCTATACCGCCCCGACCCTGGTGAAACTGGCGAAACAAGGTGTGAAACGGGTCGACGTGGTGTGCCCCGGATTTACCGGCGACTGCCTGGAAACGCTGGAAGAAATCGCCATGGAAGCAAGGACCGACTTCCTCACGGCCGGCGGCGAGGACTTCCATTACATTCCCTGCCTGAATGAGTCGCCCGCCTGGATTCACGCGTTGGCCGAAATCGCGGAGCAGCACATGGCCGGCTGGCCGACCAGGCAAACAGCGGCAACGCGTGCTGATCAGAACAGGCAGGCCGACGTCTCGCGTGGCCGGGCTAAATTGATGGGCGCAACAAAATAAGCCCGGTCCTTCATAGGCCGGGCGATCATGACATTTCGGCTGGTCCGGGCACCGCGTGAACCGCTGGGCACCCTCTATTTGCTGCTAGAATGGCGCGCCTGATCGGTATAGTGCGGAAAGGCCGGTATGGCAGATCCATGCGGTCGCCAGCACGATATAGGCAACCACGGACGCAGAAATCAACGGCAGTTTCATCATAAGCTCCTGGCATCCGGGACGTTCTTTCCCCGCCTTGTTACCGATATGTTAGTCCGCCTGCTGCACAATGAAATCCGGCGTAACAAAGATTTACACACGGCGGAAAAGCGGATTATGGTTGTCATGCCGGAAACAGATTCTGAGTAGAATCAAAAATTCCCCGAGATCGGTCGAATGCCCCTTGAAAGAGTAAGGTATAGCCCCATTTACAGCGGGCATTGACGTTATGTTATTGAATTGTTGGGAGGCCTTTTGTGATGCAAGACCAGGAAAAAACGCAAGATCAAACTGAACAAGCTAGCCAGATTCCAAACGGCAATGAGCGAGAAGAGGGAGCGCAGGCGCCCGGCGAAGCTTCGCTGGAACAGAAACTCGCGACCGCCGAGACGCGGGCGACCGAAATGCAGGATGCTTATCTGCGCGCGAAGGCCGAAGCCGAGAATGTGCGCCGCCGGGCCCAGGATGATGTCGCCAAGGCTCATAAGTTCGCCATCGAAAACTTTGCCGAGGCGCTGGTCCCGGTAAAGGACAGTCTCGAAATGGCGCTCAAGCTGGACACGCCGTCGATCGACGCGCTCAAGGAAGGCGTGGAGATGACTCTGAAGCAACTGACTGCTGCCTTTGAGCGCAACAGGTTGCTGGAGATTAGCCCGCAAGCCGGCGACAAGCTCGACCCGATGAAGCATCAGGCGATCTCCATGGTGCCTTCCGAACAGGAAGCCAACACCATCGTCAGCGTGTTGCAAAAAGGTTATCTGATCGCGGATCGGTTGTTGCGCCCTGCGCTGGTGACGGTCGCGCAAGAAAAGTAAAAGCGTACAAAGCGCTTGAAACTCGCGTTTTGTTCCACATATTCAACACATCAGAACTCTTCAGTTACTAAAAGAAGGAACAAGCTATGGGCAAAATCATTGGCATCGACTTGGGTACAACCAACTCCTGCGTCGCCATCATGGAAGGCGGCCAGCCAAAGGTGATCGAGAATTCCGAAGGCTCGCGCACGACGCCTTCCGTGGTCGCCTATCAGGAAGACGGCGAAATTCTGGTCGGCGCTCCGGCCAAACGCCAGGCGGTCACCAACCCTAAAAACACCCTGTATGCGGTCAAGCGCCTGATCGGCCGCAAATTCCAGGAAAAGGAAGTGCAGAAGGACATCAACCTGATGCCTTACCAGATCGTCAAGGCCGACAACGGCGACGCCTGGGTGCAGGTGCGCGACAACAAGCTCGCCGCGCAACAGGTTTCTGCCGAAATTTTGCGCAAGATGAAAAAGACCGCCGAAGACTATCTCGGCGAGGAAGTCACCGAAGCCGTGATTACCGTGCCGGCTTACTTCAATGACTCGCAGAGCCAGGCGACTAAGGACGCCGGCCGTATTGCCGGTCTCGACGTCAAGCGCATCATAAATTA
>JAQGMD010000159.1 GCA_028292565.1 Burkholderia sp.
TGGCCAATCCGCGCATCGCCACCGACGTCGATTATGCCAACATCGAATCGGTGGTCGGCCATGAATACTTCCACAACTGGACCGGCAACCGCGTCACCTGCCGCGACTGGTTCCAGCTGTCGCTGAAGGAAGGCCTGACGGTTTTCCGCGACCAGGAATTCTCGGCCGACATGATCGGCAGCGCGAGCGGCCGCGCCGTCAAGCGCATCGAAGACGTGCGCGTGCTGCGCCAGGCGCAGTTCCCGGAAGACGCCGGTCCGATGGCGCATCCGGTGCGGCCCGACAGCTATGTCGAGATCAGCAACTTCTACACCGTCACCATTTACGAAAAAGGTTCGGAAGTGGTACGCATGTACCAGACCCTGCTCGGCCGCGAAGGCTTCCGCAAGGGCATGGACCTGTACTTCGAACGGCATGACGGCCAGGCGGTCGAGTGCGACGACTTCCGCGCCGCGATGGCGGACGCAGGCGAGCGCGACCTGTCCCAGTTTGAACGCTGGTACAGCCAGGCCGGCACGCCGCGCGTTACAACGCAGACGCATTACGATTCGATCGGCCGCAATTTTGACCTGATCCTGTCGCAAGACTGTCCGTCCACGCCGGGCCAGGAGACAAAACTCCCGTACCATATTCCGGTCGCAGTCGGCTTGCTTGACAGCAGCGGCAAGGACATCCCGCTGCAACTCGACGGACAGCCAAATGACGAGAACGCACCGACCACCATGGTGCTGGAACTGACAGAAGAGAAGCAGACATTCCGCTTCACCAATGTGCCCGAAAAGCCGGTGCCATCGATACTGCGCAACTTCTCCGCGCCGGTCATCCTGGACGTCGAATACACCGACGACGAGCTCGCATTCCTGATGGCCAACGACAGCGACCCGTTCAACCGCTGGGAAGCGGGACAACGCTTAGCGACACGCCGCATGCTGGCATTGACCGGCTCGGCGCAGAGCGATGAAGCGCTGAATGAATCCGAACTGGACGCGTCGATACTCGCCGAAAGCTTCCGCGCCACGCTGAACGACACGGCGCTCGACCCGTCATTCCGCGAACTCGCATTGACGCTCCCTTCGGAAAGCGTGATTGCGGAACAGATGGAAGTGATCGACCCGCAAGCGATCCACCGGGTGCGGCAGTTCCTGCGTCGCTCACTGGCGCAAGCACTGCGCACCGACTGGATGGTTGCCTATCAATCGAATCGTACGCCGGGCACCTACAGTCCGGACGCGATCTCGGCAGGCAAGCGCGGGCTGAAGAACCTGGCATTGTCTTACCTGGGCGAGATCGACGACACCGACGCGCACCAGTTGGCGCAAACCCAGTACGACCATGCCAACAACATGACCGACCGCCTTGCCGCCTTGTCGGCCCTGGTCAACAGCAAAGCGCCCGCCAAAGACGCTGCGCTTGCCAGCTTCTATAAAGAGTTCGAGAACGAAGCACTGGTGATCGACAAGTGGTTTTCGCTACAGGCGATGGCACGCACCACCGACGTGGCTGCGGTGCGTGAGTTGATGAGGCATCCGGCATTCAGCATGAAGAACCCGAACCGCGCGCGCAGCCTGATCTTCAGTTTCTGCAACGGCAATCCGTCGCAATTCCATGCGGCCGATGGCAGCGGTTACCAGTACTGGGCAGAGCAGGTGATCGCACTGAACGCCATCAACCCGCAAGTCGCTGCGCGCCTGGCCCGCAGCCTCGACCGCTGGCGCAAATACGCACCTGCGCTGCAGGCGAAAATGCGCGCAGCGCTGCACAAGGTTGCCGACACGCGCGGCTTGTCCAGAGACGTGCTCGAAGTCATCACAAAATCTTTATCCAACTAACCAAGGTCAAGACTGGAAAAACATGAAACGAATTAGCCTGACGCAGTATCTCGTCGAAGAACAGCGACTGCACAACAGCATCCCGGCCGAGCTCCGCCTGCTGATTGAAGTCGTCGCGCGCACCTGCAAGACGATCAGCCATGCAGTAGGCAAAGGCGCGCTGGGCGAAGTACTCGGCAGCGCGGGCAGTGAGAACGTGCAGGGCGAAGTCCAGAAAAAACTGGACGTGATCGCGAATGAAATGCTGCTCGAAGCGAACGAGTGGGGCGGCCACCTCGCCGCGATGGCATCGGAAGAAATGGAAACCATCCACCCGATCCCGAACCGCTATCCGAAAGGCGAGTACCTGCTGCTGTTCGATCCTCTCGACGGCTCCAGCAACATCGACGTCAACGTCTCCATTGGCACCATTTTCTCGGTACTGAAGGCTCCTGAAGGCATGAAGGAACCAACCGAACAGGCGTTCCTGCAGCCCGGCGCCAAACAGGTCGCCGCCGGCTACGCCGTCTACGGCCCGCAGACCGTCCTGGTGCTGACCACCGGCGACGGCGTCAACTGCTTCACTCTCGACCGCGAAATGGGTTCATGGGTACTCACCGAGCGCGACATCAAGATCCCCGAAGAGACCAAGGAGTACGCGATCAACGGATCGAACGCGCGCCACTGGTATCCGCCGGTCAAACGCTACATCGACGAACTGTTACAGGGCAAAACCGGCCCCCGCGGCAAGGACTTCAACACCCGCTGGATCGCCTCCATGGTCGCCGACGTACACCGCATCCTGAACCGCGGCGGCATCTTCATGTACCCGGCCGACGCGCGTGAGCCGGACAAGCCAGGCAAGCTGCGCCTGATGTATGAGGCCAACCCGATGGCCATGCTCATCGAGCAGGCAGGCGGGGCAGCGACCAACGGCATGCAACGCATCCTGGATATCCAGCCGCAGAAGCTGCATGAGCGCGTTGCAGTGTTCCTCGGCTCGAAGAAGGAAGTTGAGCGGGTCACCAGCTATCACGGTCCGGAGAACACGGTAGCGCCGGATCGGTGATCGGATTCACAGGTTGGTAAGGCGCGTCTTGGTGAGATCGAAAGTTTTTTGCTAGAATACGCGTCTTTCGCTGATGTAGCTCAGTTGGTAGAGCAACTGATTCGTAATCAGTAGGTCGCCAGTTCGATTCCGGCCATCAGCACCAAGAAATCAAGCACTTAGCCCAGCCCTCAAGGTTGGGCTTTTGCTTTTTGGAGCTGGGGTAGCAAAATGGGTAGCAATCTGTTTGTTGTAAGCATGTCACATGTCGCCTGGGCTTAGCCTGTCATGTATGTAGGGCTTCATCTGTGCGACTGAAGATAATGCAGTGCGAGAGCACCTCAAGATGCTGCCGCGTAAACGTTTCCTAGATTAGCTTGCTAATGAAGAATGCCTGCGGACCCATTACAGAGCCGGCGCTGGGTATTGGTTATGAGCGTCGTAGGCCGCCATAGTAAATTACGACTAAGTAATCACGCAAAACTGCGTGTGAATTCTGGTCCGAAACGATTCATGATGGATTCAACTTCGTTGAGAAGATCCATTCCCTTGAGGCTAATGAACCTCCGCCAAAAGTATTTGGCCTGTTTCCACAGTATCTCGATGCGATTAAGTTCAGGGCTGTACGGCGGCAAATAATACAAGTACAGCCCATGATTGGCCCATTCCTGGCGTTTGTTTTCCATGACCT
>JAQGMD010000181.1 GCA_028292565.1 Burkholderia sp.
CCTTCACCATGAAGATATTGGCGGGTTTAACGTCGCGATGCCCAACGCCGTTGCTGTGCGCATGCTCCAGCGCGTCGGCAAGCTTCCAGATGATCGACGCCACCTCATCCGGCTGGTAACGGTGCCCCTGGAGCAGCACCTTGTTGAGCTCGCGCCCCTGCAAATACTCCATCGCGATAAAAGTCGACTTGCCTTCGATGCAAGCATCGTAAATGGTCACGATGTTCGGGTGCGACAAGCGGCTGGCGGCACGGCCTTCGTTGATGAACTGTTGCTCGAATTTGTTTCTTTCGGCCGGCGGCATGCGGCTGTTGAAGGTCTTCAGCGCAAGATCGCGCCCGAGTACCGGATCATGCCCGAGGTAGACGCATCCGACGGTGCCGCGCCCGAGTTCGCGTGTCACGTAGAAGCGGCCGATTCTGCTGATCGCAGGGCTGGAGGGGGAGACTGGGGCGGCGGGGGGAGTTCGCATTATGCTTTGAAGGTACCCTGGAGACCCTTGGATTGCCGGGAATTATAATGGAGCGCATGACCGAATTGTCGGTCTTTTAAATCCGGTGCGGCTTTTTTATGACGGAAGTTGAAGAACGGAGCGCAGCCCCGTTCGCGGTGAATAGAGCGGATTTCATGTCCGTGCAGGGGCCGCGCAGTCCCGGGAACCGGTTGAATGCGAAGCACGGAAACGTGTCGTAGCGCTGTTATCGCAAGCAGCCATAACAGAGCAGGCGGCCGGTTCCCGGAACTGCCCGAAGCGTGTAGCGCTGCAGCCCTTCTGATCAAACGCGGCTCCCTACACTGACATCAAATCTGCTCTAGCCGGCCTTGAACGGGCTGTGGTCATTCAATTCGTCGATGTAGGCGTCGATTCCGCCGCTTTCCCGGCGCAGGAAGTGCTCGATCGCGTCGGCGAAAGCGGGGTGGGCCAGCCAGTGGGCGGACCAGGTTTTCTGCGGCAGGAAGCCGCGCGCCATTTTATGTTCGCCCTGCGCGCCGCCTTCAAAGCTCTCGATGCGATTGGCGATGCAAAATTCCAGCGGCTGGTAATAGGCCGTCTCGAAATGCAGGCAGGGCACTTCCTTCAGGCCGCCCCAGTAGCGGCCGTACAAGGTGTGTTCGTTATGGATCAGGAGCGAGGAAGCGATCGGCTTGCCGTCCTGTTCAGCGACGATGAGCAGGATGTGCTGCGGCATGTCGGCGCCAATCCGCAAGAAAAAATCGAGGTTCAGGTAGGGCGTCGAATAGTGCGCAGCGTAAGTATGGTCATAGCAGCGCTTGAAGAAGCGCCAGTCGGCTTCGGTTGCATCTTGGCCCCGCACATGCCGGAAAGTGACGCCGGCTTCCTGCACCTTGCGCCGCTCTGCCCGGATATTCTTTTTCTTCTTGCGCTCCAGTGTGGCGAGAAAATCTTCGAAGCTGCCATAGCCGTCATTGAGCCAGTGGAACTGCACTGCGCTGCGCAGCATGAATCCGGCTTCCTCGAGGGCTCGTGCCTCGGTTTCCGTCGGATACAGGATATGGGTGGAAGACAGGCCGGCATCCTGCTGAATGACGCCGAGTGCTTCGATCAACGCCGCCCGCGCAGCCGCATCGCGCGCCAGCAGCCGGTTGCCGGTCACTGGCGTAAAGGGGATCGCCGACAGCAATTTCGGGTAATAGTCGAGGCCGTTCCTCTGGTATGCGTCGGCCCAGGCCCAGTCGAATACGTACTCGCCGTAGGAATGACTTTTCGCGTACAACGGCAACGCGGCTTCCAGCCTGTCCCCCCGCCATAGCGTCAGGTATTGCGGCCGCCACCCGGTCTTCGGCGACGCCGAGCCGGATTCGTGCAGCGCGTGCAGGAACGCGAACGACAGGAAAGGATTTGCGTCCGACTGCATGCCGACCAGGGCGTCCCACGCCGGTTGGCCAACTTCGCTCAGAGAGGAAACGATACACGTGCGATAATTCACAGTTGAGTTTTTGATTACACCTTTTTCAGACAGACCAGGTAGACGCCCAGCATCATGACAGCCAGAGTTGCTATCGCCCAAATCAACAGTACCGTCGGCGACTTTGCCGCGAATCGCGAAAAGATTGTTGAATTCTCCATCCGCGCCGCCGGACAGGGTGCGGATATCGTTTTGACGCCGGAGTTGTCGCTGGCCGGTTACCCACCGGAAGATTTACTGCTCCGTGAGGCATTTTACGCAAAATCGGCGGAAGCGTTCGACACTCTTGTGCAAGACCTGGCATCGCTGAAGGACCTGCACGTGGTGGTAGGCCATCCGATTTCGGAGAGTGGCAAACACTATAACGCGGCTTCGGTCATTACCAACGGCAAAGTGCTCGGTACGTACCGTAAACACGATTTGCCGAATTACACGGTGTTCGACGAAAAGCGCTACTTTTCCTCGGCCGACGAAGCGCTGGTGTTCGACGTGAAAGGCGTGAAGTTCGGCATTAATATTTGCGAAGACACCTGGTCGCCCCACGCGCCGGCACGTGCGAAGGCTGCGGGCGCACAGGTGCTTTTGGTGCCGAACGGCTCGCCGTTTCACATGAAGAAGCAGCATCTGCGCTACGAAGTGATGCGCAATAACGTGGCGGCGCACGGGTTGTCCATGGTGTACGCGAACCTGGTCGGCGGCCAGGACGAGCTGATATTCGACGGCAATTCCTTCGTGATGGACCAGGCTGGAGAGGTCCGCGCGCAGCTCAGGCATTGCGAAGAGGATTTGCAGATCGTCGAATTTGACGGCGCCGTGCCGCGCAGTGGCGCAATCGCGAAAGAGCTGTCGGTCGAGGCGCAGGTCTACCAGGCGCTGGTGCTCGGCGTGCGTGACTATATCGGCAAGAACGGATTCCCCGGTGCGATTATCGGCTTGTCGGGCGGTGTCGATTCCGCATTGACGCTCGCGGTCGCGGTCGACGCGCTCGGCGCGGACAAAGTGCGGGCGGTGATGATGCCATCGCCTTATACGGCCGAAATTTCGTGGCTCGATTCGCGCGAGATGGTGGACCGGATCGGCGTTCGCTACGATGAAATCCCGATCGTCGATTGCTTCGCCGCTTTCCGCAATACGCTGGCGGGCGAGTTCAAGGGCTTGCCGGAAGACGCCACCGAAGAAAATATCCAGGCCCGCATCCGCGGCACGATACTGATGGCCTTGTCGAATAAGTTCGGCTCGATCGTGCTCACGACCGGCAACAAGAGCGAGATGGCGGTCGGCTACTGTACGCTCTACGGCGACATGGCGGGCGGCTTCGCGGTGATCAAGGATATTGCCAAGACACTGGTATATCGCCTGTGCGATTACCGCAATTCGGTTTCCGATGTGATTCCGAAACGGATCCTGACCCGCGCGCCCTCGGCCGAGCTGCGGCCCGACCAGACCGACCAGGATTCATTACCGCCCTACGAGGTCCTGGACGGGATCATGCAGATGTACATGGAAGAAAATCGCAGTATTGCCGATATTCTTGCGGCGGGTTATCGTAAGGAAGACGTGGATCGCGTCACCCGTCTGATCAAGATAAATGAATACAAGCGCCGGCAGGCGCCGGTCGGCATACGCGTCACGCACCGTGCATTCGGGCGCGACTGGCGTTATCCGATCACCTCGAAGTTTCGTGAATGACAATCAATCCCCTGGAGTTTTTATGAAGCTGATTACCGCAATTATCAAACCGTTCAAGCTGGACGAGGTCCGCGAAGCGCTCGGTGAGATCGGCGTCACCGGCCTGACAGTAACGGAAGTAAAGGGCTTTGGCCGGCAGAAAGGGCACACCGAGCTGTACCGCGGCGCGGAATACGTGGTCGACTTCCTGCCGAAAGTGAAAATCGAGGCGGTCGTGGCTGAAAACGCGGTCGATCAGGCGGTGGACGCCATCATCAAGGCGGCACGCACCGGCAAGATCGGTGACGGCAAGATTTTTGTTCAGGCGGTAGAGCAGGTCATCCGCATTCGTACCGGCGAAACCGGAGCGGAAGCAGTCTGAAAAACCGGATGACGCGGGCAGTCCCGTCATCCGATACGAATATCCTTCGCCCATGTGCACAGGCGTAATCCGGTAATCGCCAGCGCGCTCGACCACAATGACACGTCGGCGGAAACACCCGCCTGGTGCATCAGCAAAAACATCCAGCACCCCGCAAACGAACAGGCCGCATACGGCCTGCCGTCACGCAGCACCATCGGTATCTCGTTGCATACAATGTCGCGCAGCAGGCCACCAAAGGTACCGGTGATCACGCCCATCATCGAAGCGACGAACAAGGGCATGCCGGCCGCCAGTGCCTGCGACGTGCCAACGATCGAAAGCAGCCCCAGTCCAAACGCATCCGCGATGATGATCAGACGCTCCGACACGATGTAGCGCAGGGTACGGATCAACGGTGCGGCGATCAGCGCCAGCACGAAAATGACGATGACGTATTCCTGATGGGTGACCCAGAACAGCGGACGCTTGTCGAGCAGGAGATCGCGCAGCGTGCCGCCGCCGAAGGCGGTGATGAAGGCGACGATGAAGACGCCGACGACATCCATTTTCTTGCTGCGCGCTTCGATGAAGCCGGAAATGGCGTTCACCAGGACGGCCATGGCTTCGACGTATTGGAGGAGGGTCATGCGAAGGATGGGTTATTTTTTGTGGATGATACTACTGGAACGGGCATTCGGGAGGATGTAGGCTGAGATGTAATCCCAACGTTCGCCCTCCGCACGACGGCTGGCTTATATTTCGGTGTGAATGTTGGGATTGGCACGCGCGCCGCAGATCCCGACTTATTCCTGCGCGGTGCCTAAGGCTGCCGCACATTCAAGGGGATGATCCCGCATCAAGCCTTCAACAAAACCACCAAAGCTCCCGCGCCGCCGTCCACCGCCCGCGCCTGGCAAAACGCGATCACCTCATCCTTCTGCACCAGCCAGCTGCGCACCTTGCTCTTCAATACCGGCTCCCGATTAATCGACCCGAGACCTTTGCCATGAATGATGCGCACGCAACGCTGACCGCGCTTGACCGCATTGCGCAGGAATTCCCCCAACGCCTCGCGTGCTTCGTCCCGACGCATGCCATGCAGGTCGAGCTGGCTCTGGATCACCCAGTGACCGCGTCGCAGCCTGCGTACGATGTCCGGAGCGACACCGGTGCGTGCAAAGCTTAATGCCTCATCCGTGTCCAGCAGCGTATCGACATTGAACTCATCCGACAGCGATTCCTGGAGCGCCGATTGTTCATCCGCCATCCGCTGGCGCGGAATCGGCGGGGGAGGCGGTGCGGATGAAGATGCGCGCTGGGGCGGAGTGAGCGGGGCAACTTCGCCGATACTGCGGCGAAACAGGTCCGCGTCGACCCTGCTTTGCTGTTCGCGGCGCAGGCGCTCTGCTTCGGCGGCCTGGCGTGCTTCTTCCTTCGCCTTGAGCTCTTTGCGCAGCACTTTGAGTGCGGCGAAATCCTTGATGGGGCCAGACATGATGGAGTCCTAACGCCGCCCGCTCGAAATGTCCAGGCGCCCGAAGCGAACGGCAATGCTACGGCGGCATCGGAGCGTGCCGCAATTTTGTGTAATACCCTTTGCGGTATTACCCTTCCAGGCTTTCCAGATAGCGTTGTGCGTCGAGCGCGGCCATGCACCCGGTGCCGGCGCTGGTGATCGCCTGGCGATAAATGTGGTCTTGCACGTCGCCGGCGGCAAACACGCCCGGAATGCTGGTCGCGGTGGCCATGCCTTCGGTTCCCGATTTGGTCTGGATGTAGCCGTTGTGCATATCGAGCTGGCCTTCGAAGATGCCAGTATTCGGTTTGTGGCCGATGGCGATGAACAGGCCGTGCAATTTAACCGTGGACTCGCTGTCGTCGGTGATCTTTTTGATCCGGATGCCGGTCACGCCGGTCTTGTCGCCGACGACTTCTTCCAGCTTGTGGTTCCATTTGATCTCGATCTTGCCTTCCTCGACTTTGGACATCAGGCGGTCGATCAGGATAGGCTCGGCGCGGAACTTGTCGCGGCGGTGGATCACCGTGACCTTATTGGCAATATGCGACAGGTACAGCGCTTCTTCGACCGCCGTATTGCCGCCGCCGATGACAGCCACTTCCTGGCCGCGGTAGAAGAAGCCGTCGCAGGTGGCGCAGGCCGACACGCCTTTGCCCATGAACTCTTCTTCCGAGGGCAGGCCGAGATATTGCGCGGATGCGCCGGTGGCGATGATCAGCGCGTCGCAGGTGTACTCGCCGGAATCGCCGATCAGGCGGATCGGTTTTTCGGTCAGTTTCGCGGTGTGGATGTGGTCGAAAATGATTTCCGTCTTGAAGCGTTCGGCATGCTGCAAAAGACGCTGCATCAGTTCAGGGCCTTGCACACCCATCGGGTCGCCCGGCCAGTTCTCGACGTCGGTGGTGGTCATCAACTGGCCGCCTTGTTCGACACCCGTGATCATCACGGGTTTCAGGTTGGCGCGCGCTGCATAGACGGCTGCACTATAACCGGCGGGGCCGGAGCCGAGAATGAGGACTTGAGCGTGTTTGGCGTTCGACATAACAATCAGACTGAGAGAGAAAGGCGTTGTTCGGCAGGGCGAGAAAAGACTAATGAGTCTGTTTCAATCGGTTACATATGCCGCCTGTGGGCGAAAAATCAACCGCATCCCCGGTTAATCGGCGATTAATTAGGAATTACAGCACGAAAACTGGGTAAGATTATAGTCGACTCGCGTTGCGAGCATGGTCGGCGGGTACAAACCGGCAACGATAATGACCGCCGGCAGTGTTAACATAGCCACCGCAGCGATTCCGCATTACCTCTGGGCGCATTAGGATTTATGAGCAGAACAACCCAAGCATACAACCGAAAAAACAATGCGCCACCCGCGCAGCCGCTTCCCGGCCGGCTGGTGCGTCTGATATCCGAAGCACGCTGGTTCGTGCTTGCTGTCGTCACCGTATACCTGATTCTTATCTTTTTGACATATTCGAAAGTCGATCCGGGTTGGTCGCAGGCGAACGTCGTGCCGAAGCTGAACAACTGGGGCGGCCGCATCGGCGCCTACCTGGCCGACCTGATGCTGTACATCTTCGGCGTTTCGGCGTGGTGGTGGTGCGTGCTGCTGTTGCGCTCGGTCTGGACCGGCTATCGGCGGTTGTCGATGCGCTTCCTGCTGCAAAAGGAACCGGACCCCGAGCATCATCATGAAGTGTATATACGCGCGATCGGATTCGGCCTGTTGATGATCGGCAGCGTCGCACTCGAACACCTGCGCATGCACTCGCTGAAAGCGGATCTGCCGCTCTCGCCGGGCGGCGTGCTGGGCAGGGAGATCGGCGACGCGGCGCAAACTGCGTTTGGTTTCACCGGAGGCACGTTGTTTCTGCTGTTGATTTTCGGCGTCGGTTTCAGCCTGCTGTTCCATGTGTCATGGATGGCGGTCGCCGAGCGCATCGGCGCGGCGCTCGAGAGCGCGATTGAACGCCTCAAGAATGTGTATGCGGCGCGCGAGGACCGCAAGGTCGGCCATGTGGCCGCGGTCAAGCGCGAAACAACGGTGGTGCAGGAGCGCGCCAAGATCGTGGAGGCGCCGCCGATCCGCATCGAGCCGCAAGTGGTGGCTGTCCCCAAATCGGAACGTGTGCAGAAGGAAAAGCAGGTTGCCCTGTTTACCGACATGCCGGACACCAACCTGCCGCCGTTATCCTTGCTGGATGATGCGCCGGCTGCGCAGGAAACCGTCAGCGTCGAGACGCTGGAGTTCACCAGCCGCCTGATCGAAAAGAAACTGTCGGACTTCGGCGTGGACGCCAAAGTGGTGGCCGCCTATCCGGGCCCGGTCATTACCCGCTATGAAATCGAACCGGCGACCGGCGTCAAGGGTAGTCAGATTGTCAACCTCGCGCGCGACCTGGCGCGTTCGCTGTCGCTCACATCGATACGGGTGGTGGAAACCATTCCCGGCAAAAACTACATGGGACTGGAGCTGCCGAATCCGAAGCGGCAGATCGTGCGCCTGACAGAAATTCTCGGATCGAAGGTCTACAACGACAGCCAATCGAGCCTGACGGTTGCGCTCGGCAAGGACATCGCAGGCCATCCGGTTGTAGCTGACCTGGCCAAGATGCCGCACCTGTTGGTAGCCGGTACGACCGGTTCCGGTAAATCGGTCGGCATCAACGCGACCATCCTGTCGCTGCTCTACAAATCGGATCCGAATGATGTCCGCATGATCCTGATCGATCCGAAGATGCTCGAGATGTCGGTCTATGAAGGCATCCCGCATCTGCTTGCGCCGGTGGTGACCGACATGCGCCAGGCCGGCCATGCGCTCAACTGGGCGGTGGCCGAGATGGAGCGCCGCTACAAACTGATGTCCAAGCTCGGCGTGCGCAACCTGGCAGGCTACAATCACAAGATTGCCGAGGCCGTGAAGAAGGAAGAGAAGATTCCCAATCCTTTCAGCCTGACACCGGATGCGCCGGAACCGCTCGACAAGTTACCGACCATCGTCATCATCATCGACGAACTGGCCGACCTGATGATGGTGGTCGGCAAGAAGGTGGAAGAATTGATCGCCCGTATTGCGCAAAAAGCGCGTGCCGCCGGCATCCACCTGATCCTGGCGACCCAGCGTCCATCGGTCGACGTCATTACCGGCCTGATCAAGGCCAACATCCCGACGCGTATCGCGTTCCAGGTCAGCAGCAAGATCGATTCCCGCACGATTCTCGACCAGATGGGCGCGGAAGCGCTGCTCGGCATGGGCGATATGCTGTACATGCCGTCCGGCACCGGCTTGCCGATCCGGGTCCATGGCGCCTTCGTATCCGATGACGAAGTGCACCGCGTGGTCGATCACCTCAAGTCGCAGGGGGAACCCAATTACGTTGAGGGAATCCTAGAAGGGGGAACAGCCGAGGAGGGCGGTGATGCCGTGCTCGGCGGCGAAGGTGGCGCCAGTGCCGAGGCCGATCCGATGTACGACCAGGCGGTCGCCGTCGTGCTGAAGAACCGCCGCGCGTCGATCTCGCTCGTGCAGCGTCACCTGCGCATCGGCTACAATCGCGCAGCCCGCCTGCTGGAACAAATGGAGCAGAGCGGACTGGTTTCTACCATGCAATCGAACGGCAACCGCGAAATCCTGGTGCCGGCCGGGAATACCACCGAATAGGAAAGCAATTTGAACCAAGTACGAAAGAATCGCCTTCAACTGCTGGTCGCGTGCGCGATCGCGCTGCCGGCATACGCACACGCGTCGGCGATGGAGCAATTCAAAACCTTTGTCGCCTCCACCAAGGCTGCCAAGGGGGAATTCACCCAGCGCCAGGTCAAACGTAATACCGGCGCAGACGGCGCCAAAGGCGGTAGTCCGATCGTCTCGAATCCTGCCACCGGCACGTTCGTTTTCGCACGTCCCGGCAAGTTCATCTGGACTTACCAGAAACCATACGAGCAATTGCTGCAAGCGGACGGCGAGAAGCTGTACATCTACGACAAGGACCTCAACCAGGTCACCGTCAGGACGCTCGGCAATGCACTTGGCTCGTCGCCCGCCGCCATCCTGTTCGGCAGCAATGACCTGGAAAAGAATTTCACGCTGAAAGAAGCGGGCAAGAAAGACGGCCTTGAATGGCTGGAAGCCACTCCGAAGACCAAAGACACGACTTTCGACAAGATCGGCATCGGCCTGAAGGACGGTGTGCCGCACGCGATGGAGCTGCGCGATTCCTTTGGCCAGGTGTCCCTGCTGTCATTCAGCAAGTTCGAGAAAAATCCGTCGATGGCGTCAGAACAGTTCAAGTTTGTCGTGCCCAAAGGCGCGGATGTATTCCAACAATAAAGTAGGGCGGGCGAATCTTGCAAAATTCCACCCGCCACATCCCATGTCCTGCCGATGAGCTCCGTCCCACTCGCCGAACGCCTTCGCCCCCATACGCTTGACGATGTCATCGGCCAGCATCACCTGCTCGGCCCGGGCAAACCCTTGCGCGTGGCTTTCGAATCGGGCGAACCGCATTCGATGATCCTGTGGGGCCCGCCGGGTGTCGGCAAGACCACGCTGGCGCGCCTGATGGCGGACAGTTTCAATGCGGAATTCATCGCGCTGTCCGCGGTGCTTTCCGGCGTCAAGGACATCCGCGAAGCGGTCGAGCGGGCGCAAATTTTGCGTGCCAATTCAGGCCGCCGCACCATCCTGTTCGTTGATGAAGTACACCGTTTCAACAAGAGCCAACAGGATGCATTCCTGCCGCATGTCGAAAGCGGGCTGTTCACTTTCATCGGTGCGACCACCGAGAACCCTTCCTTCGAAGTAAACGGCGCGCTGCTATCGCGGGCGGCAGTGTATGTCCTCAAGTCACTGTCGGACGACGATCTTGGCGCGATGCTCGACCGCGCCTCCGCGCTCGAGCTGAATGACCTCGGCTTCACTGCCGAAGCGAAATCCACGCTGGTCGGCAGCGCGGACGGCGATGGCCGCAAGCTGCTGAACAACCTCGAAATCGTCGCCCGCGCCGCGGCCGCGAAGGAACAAACCGAAGTCGACGAGGCGCTGCTGGCAACCGCCTTGTCCGAGAACCTGCGCCGTTTCGACAAGGGCGGCGATGCCTTCTACGACCAGATCTCCGCGCTGCACAAGTCAGTGCGCGGATCCAACCCCGATGCATCGCTGTACTGGTTCGTACGCATGCTCGACGGCGGCGCCGACCCGCGCTACCTGGCCCGCCGCATCATCCGCATGGCCAACGAAGATATTGGCCTGGCTGATCCGCGCGCGCTGCGACTCGCGCTCGACGCGACTGAAACCTACGAGCGGCTCGGCTCACCGGAAGGGGAGCTGGCGCTGGCCGAGGCGGTCGTCTACCTGGCCTGCGCCGCCAAATCCAATGCCGTCTACAACGCCTACAACGCGGCCCGCGCGTTCGTTGCCAAAGACAAGTCGCGCCCGGTGCCGGAGCATCTGCGCAATGCGCCGACCAAACTGATGAAGGAACTCGGCTACGGCAAGCTGTACCGCTATGCGCATAATGAGCCGGACGCCTATGCGGCAGGGGAGACCTACCTGCCCGAGGGGATGCGGGATCCGAACTGGTACCAGCCGACCCCCCGCGGCCTGGAGGGCAAGATCGCCGATAAGCTGGCTTACCTGCAGTCGCTGGATCGCGAGGCGAAGAAGAACGAGAAGGGCTGACACTTCCCCTCTCCCGCTTGCGGGCCGCTTGCGGGAGAGGGGTGTCGATCTGTCGCGGCCTGTGGGTAAGAGCCAGGCGCAAGCCGGAGAAGGCGAGTGCCAAGGTGACATTGGCAATAATCAAGTCCCCCTCAAAGCTCGCGACGACTCCAACACGCTTGGTACAATGGCGGTTTCGAAATAATCCGGCCAATTCCCACTCACATGATCGACATACAACTACTCCGCAAGGACATCGACGGCGTCGCCGCCCGCCTGGCCGCGCGCAAATTCAAGCTTGATGTTGCCGCCTTCAACGCGCTTGAAGCCGAGCGCAAGCAGATT
>JAQGMD010000186.1 GCA_028292565.1 Burkholderia sp.
CCCTTGTTGTTCGAACCAGATGCTGCCCTTGTCGTATATCGTCCTGGCCTGGTCGGGATCGCCCGCCAGGAAACGGCTGCGCAGATAGTCCGCGAACAGATGGTGGTAGCGAAACCACCGGTGCTCCCGGTCCAGGGGAATGAGAAACAGGTTTTTTTGTTTCACCCGCGCGAGCAGCTCGGTCGATTCCTGTCGAGAAAATATGCTCTGGCAAAGCTCGATCGAAAAGCGTTCGAACAGCGCCGAAAAACTGATGAATTCTGCCAGCCGTTCCGGCAACTGGTTGACGATGAGCTCGCTGACATAGGTCGAAATATCCCGGTCCCTGCCGGAGAATGCGGCGAGAAAGCTGGTAACGTTCTCTACGCCGGCAAGCGCCAGTGCAGCCATCTGCAAGCCGGCCGGCCAGCCTTCCGTACTGCGGTGCATCAGTTCGGCCTGCGCGGCGTTGAGGGTATGCCCGCTAAGCATGAATACGAACGGGGCCACTTCTGCCTCCCGCAGGCCGAGGTCAGCCGCCGGGAATTCATGGATTTCTCCGGCAAGCCGTCGCTTTGTGAGCTGCAGCGGCAGCCACGACCTCGAGGCAATGAAGAACTTCAGCGTGGAAGGGCTGTGCATGATCAGCCGTTCGAGCAGCCGATGCACGGCTTCGTTCTCGATGACGTGGTAGTCGTCAAGGAAGAGTGCGGTTTGCCCCTCCATCGTGCCCAGCGCATTGCACATGGCATTCAAGAGGGCGTCGGCACTCGGCGCAGGTGTTTTCGCTAGCAGGTCGAGCCCTGAATCGCGTTGCGCGCGTTGCAGGCTCGCCGCGACATAGCGCAGGAACTGGACCGGATTGTTGTCGTCGCTGTCCAGGCTGAGCCAGCTGGCGGCGATACCGCAGGCCTCCGCAAAGGCGCGCAACTTGATGAGGGTGGTGCTCTTGCCATAGCCTGCAGGCGCCACTACGATGACGACGCGCTGTGCGCATGCGGCGCCGAATTGCTCTTCCAGCCGACGGATCGGGAAAACATGTTGCGGCACCTGTGGCGGCAAGAGCTTCGACTCGATCAGGCTCATGTTGATCATCAGCTTTTCGAGGCTGGCCAGTCGTTGTTGCGTTTGCTTGCGCTCCGCTTTCAGTTGCTGCAGCTGCTCGCCCAGTTCCGCCAGGCGCGCGGTACGCTCATCGATGCGCTGTTCCAGCCGCTTCTGCTCATCCCTGAGCGTCAGATGCGCCTGTATGCGCCTCAATACTTCAACCGGTTCGAAAGGCTTGGTGATGTAATCGACGCCGCCGCGGGCGAACGCTTTCGCCTTGTCGCCGATCTGGTCCGCGGCACTGAGGAAAATGACGGGAATATCGCGCGTGCGCTGGTCCTGCTTCAAGCGCCGGCACACTTCATAGCCATCCATGTGGGGCATCATGACATCGAGCAGGATGAGATCGGGCAGCGTCGCCTCCACAAACTTCAACGCCATGTCACCGCTCGTCGTCGGATGCAGTGTGTAGAGATGCTTCGGCAATATCTTGATGAGCAGGCGCAGGTTCTCCGGCGTATCGTCGACCAGAAGTATTCTTTTCAGCCCAACAAGCCCAGCCTCACCCGTCCTGGCGTCCATGTCCGTCTCCCTTGGAAACTGCGCGCGCCCGACTATGATGGCACCGCGCAAGAGACTTGGCTATCGCGGAACAGCGGTCATGAATCATAATGTGTTGTCATATTTTTAATTCGTGCTTGTAAGATAAACAACGACTTAATTTCTGGTTTCCGGCTGATATGCATCAGGCTGTTACATCGCGATAATCACGCGATTGCCGATAGGTAAACATTTGGCAGAACGTTCAGGAACTCAAACAGTGTCTATACAAGCATCCGAATTTCAGTCCTCTTCGCACCCTATGGAAACGGCATCAGTCGAACGGCGCGGTTTCAGCGAGCGCCTGCAGCAGGCGCTGAGGAATGCGAAATGTTCACCCGACAGTCCGACCCAGCTCGCGCGCGAGTTCAACCTGCGCTCGCCCGGCCGGCCGGTGACGGTGCATGCGGCTCGCAAGTGGCTGGTGGGAGAGGCGATCCCGACACAGGAGAAGCTGCGCGCACTCGCGCAATGGCTGGGTGTGTCGTCCGAATGGCTGCGCTTCGGCGGTGAGCCCACGGACATGCAAGCGCATACCGTTACTGACCTCAAGGATCGGCTTCCACCGAAGGAGCTGGCATTCATTCAGCATTTCATGCAACTCGACGAGCAGCGCCGGCATGTCGTGCAGCAGCTGGTTCGCATGCTCATGCAGGGAAGCGAGAAATAGACATGCTTACCCAGTTTCGATTCAGAAACTTTAGTGCGTACTGATAGTCGAAGCGCATACCTCACTACTACACGGACCAACCATGCAAGTTGTCCTGGCCGGATTTTTCCTCTCTACGCTTTCCTGGATCGCCTACCTGCAGTTCAGGTCTTCGACCAGTACGCTCGAACAACGGGTCGCCACCATCAACGCCAATTTTGGCACCGGATTCGCGTGTGAACCTTTCCTCGGCCGCGACGGCCACGGATTCCTGTTCGACGAGGGAAGCGGAAAGGTTTGCTACCTCACGGGCGAGGAAGGCGAATTGCTCGACTTTGACTACTTCCGTTCGTGGGGACTCGCCGGCTCGGGTGATCATGCATTCATTTTTCTGACGACCGACAAGAACCGGCCGGTCATCAAGATCACCGTCGGCTCACTGGCCGAAATGGCAATCTGGCGCAAGCGGCTGGCTGATACGCTGCCGCCCATCGTTCCAGCCGCGCTGGCGGCCTGAAACAAACGCAGGGGCGTCCGCCCCTGGGATAAAACCTCTTCACGGGTTATCCGTATCCGTATGTTTCGGATCCATCAACTTCTGCATGTCTTCCCGATTGACGCGGTGCGGCCTGTGCGGCGCTTCAGCTGATTCATCCTGCGGTTCGATATGCTGGTCACCGGACTTCTTCTGCATGATCAGATCAAGGTCTGAAATCTGGTTCCGGACCCGGTTTGGATTGTTGCCCTTCATCGCAAACTCCTTTTAATGGCAATGGTGAAACGATAACGCTTTCCGCTATCCGACACGGAGGGATCATGCATGTGGCGCTTGCGGGGTGAGCAGGCGTCGCGAGCAAGGCTGGATAGCAGTGAGGAGCCGTGGCTGAGGCGTTTGCTTTTAGGGGGAGAGGTTGATCAAGCTTGCGCTTCGCGGACAACGTATGTCGTCATATACGCTTAGAGTCGAGGGGGGTGAAGGTAGTTCATGCAAGCGCAGGATATGCCTGCGGCGGCGTGCGATGTTCGCCGTGACGCTGCAGCCTGCGGTCTCATTTCGGCGTCACAGGCTTGCGCGGTTTTCCATGGTGATTGTTTTTGCCGGCATCGTCGTCGGCCTTGACGGAATTCTTGAAGCGCTGAAGCAGCGCGTAGCCTTCCGGATCTTCTTTCGACAGGTTCTTGCGGCGCCAGTTGTAGAAGACCATGACGCCCAGCGTTGCCGCGACGCCTATTGCGAGCTTGCCTTTGTGCTCGCTGATCATGTTTTTTGTCTCGGTTGAATCGGCTGGCGCTCCCTGAATGGGCGACTGAGCCGGCGAACCCGCGGGCGCAGGCATTGATGAAGTTTTAGCGTTGGAATCTTTTCCGGTCATGGAGGCCCTCAATAAATTAAGATGAAGAATCATCCTTTCCGATAAGGACAACAATACACCTGCTCGAACTTTGAGTTGCTCGCGGTGAGAATGGTTTCAGTCAACGGATGTTAATTGGTGGTGATCACTCGTTCGGGCAGTGCCGCGTCCTGCGCTGTAACACATTGTTACGACTGCATTGCCTTCCGCGCTACAGAAAACGATAACGAAAACACACCTTAACGACGATCAAGAGGCGGTGTGCCCATGCGCGCAAGATGGCCTTCAATCCGGCCGCCTGTCGGGACTCTCCGTGGCCTTCCCTGGATCCACATTCAGGATCCGAACTCATTGATGAAAGGTGGAGGATGATTAGCCTGCCGACGCACATGCATGTTCACTTGATCACATTATCCCGCCGCGCCAACGCGCTCGGCTCCGCCCTGGTCGCTGTCACGGTATTGTCCTCATGCGGCGGAGGGGGCAGCAGCAGTGGCGGCAGTGCAGCGACCGGGACGCAGCCCGCAAACACCACTTCACCGATGACGATGTCGTGCGTCGAAGGAGCGGGCTATCAATGCAGCGGCGGCAGCATCATCCGATTTGAGAACGGCGTCGCGTTGACGAGTTCAGGCGTACAGGCTTATGGCAAATCGACCAGTGATCTCGCCAGGCCGGTGGTCGAAAAGACGACGGCATATGGCCTGTCCCTCGCTTCCGGCGGCACCGCGGAAATCAGGCTGGCCAAGGATGCCAATGGCGCCGTGTCGAAGCCGGTGCTGTTGCTCAGCAATCTCGGGCTATCCTGGGATGGAAAGAACGAGCGTCCGCCGATCATTGAGCTGTTCAATCCGCTTTATGGCCGCTCGCGGCTCAATCCGGACGGATCGATTACCGCCGATGTGACGCTTCCCGACAGCTCGGACCTGCGCTTCTTCGACTTCGCGGACAAGGGTCCCGCCGCCACCCAGTCGAACTATGCGAACAACCGCTATTTTCCCCGCATCGGCAATCCTTCGCGCTGCCTGCCGGAGGTGCCGAGGGACAGGTGCCCGGCCGAGGAGACCAAGGGCGCCGGCTTTGAGCTGGGAGACTGGCGCAGGAGCGGTAGCATTCCGGACCACTCCGGGGGCGGTCGACTGCACGGTGACGGCGATATCCACGCCGGCGACGGCAAGCCCGCTGCAAACGGCACGGCGACCGTGCTGCCTGGCGGGTCGGGGAAAGGAGTGCCTTTCCCCGGATCGAAGGGTTACCGTAGTCTGGACAACTGGAGTTACCAGTACGGCAACCTGGGAGCGTGGATCACCCAGGACACCGTTCAGATTGTTGAATGGACGCCAGGCTCTGACGAGCACAGCAAGATACGCCGCGGTGTTGTCGCGTTCGGCGACGTGTCGGCGCCGGCCAGCGTTCCGACCACCGGCACCGCGACCTACTCGGGCACCGCGTATGGCTGGCACGCCGCCAACGCCACTCAGGATCCTGTCTTCTTCCGCGGCACCGCGATGGCGAACGTGAACTTCGCTACACGGGAGGTGATCGTGACGTTGCAGAATGCGGTCAGGTATGACGCATCCGGTACAGCTGTTCCTGTGTCGTTCCGGGCCACCACGACGCTTGGTGCGGCCGGCGCTCCGGTGGCCAGCTATCTGACTGGAGCGGTGGACATTGGCGGCCTTAAGGGGGGACTCAGTGGGCGCTTATTTGGGCCGGTGAATTCGACGGGTGCGAGCGGCGCCGGGGCGGCGGAGATTGGTGGGGCGTTCTCGCTTTCGAATGCGGGGGGGGCGGCTGTTGTGGGTGGGTTTATTGGGCGGAAGCAGTAACAGAGATCAGGGATCAGAGATCAGAGAAGACCGGCCTTGTAAGCGCACGGCCGGCTCGTCGCGGAGCTTCGCAAAGCGCGAGGCTTCGCGACAAGCCGGCCAATTGCGAGTCAATTGCAGTGAAAAATTAAGTCGTGATAAACGATTGCTCTGTCATCGAAGCCGCGCAAGCGCCCAGCGCGCCGCTTGCAGCACCTTCCGATCATCCCCAAAACGTCCAATGACTTGCAACCCCACCGGCAAGCCGTTCTGCGCATGCATGAACGGCAAATGCACGCACGGCAGTCCGAGCAGGGTCCACATCCGCGAGAAGACCGGATTGCCGGTTGCTTCGATGCCTGCCGGCGCCGCACCGATCGCGCTCGGCGCAATCAGCACGTCGTTGCCGTTGAAGCATTCATGGATCATCATCCGCGCGCGCTTTGCCGTCCGCAGGTTGTCTTCATTTTTTTCCGCTGAGATGTCGAGGCCGGCTCGCAGCATGGAGGTCAGTGCGCTGCTCAACGCGTGCGGATGGTGCAGTCGTTCGTAGGCGAGGCTGCGCGCCGCTTCGTAGGCCATGATGTCGGCCTGTACCTGGACCAGCGTCGCGAATAACGGCGGCAGGTCCACGTCGCCGACTTGCGCGCCGGCCTTCGATAACAGAGGAAGGGCATGCTCGAGTGCGGCTTGCGTATCGCTGTCGGCCTGCGGCCATTCGAATGTTTTGCAAACGCCGATCCTCGGCGATTCGATGCCGTCCAGTTCCAGCAGGCGCGGGTCCGTCGTCAGCGCGGCGACGAACAGCGCAACGTCTTCAACCGATCGGGCGAACGCGCCGATAGTGTCAAGCGATTCGGACAGGCTCTTGACGCCCGCGCGTGCGATGCGGCCGAAGCTCGGCTTGTAGCCGACGATCCCGCAGAAGGCAGCCGGCCGGATGATGGAAGCCGCCGTTTGCGTGCCGAATGCAAGCGGCACCATGTAGTCGGCGACTGCGGCGGCGGCGCCGCTCGATGAACCGCCCGGGGTATGTTCCAGGTTGTGTGGATTGCGGGTTTTGCCGGGATGGAAAGTCGCGAATTCGGTGGTGACCGTTTTGCCGAGCACGATCGCTCCGGCCTCGCGGCAGAGGGCCACAGCACCCGCATCGGAGACCGGCCGGTGACCGGTGTATATCGGTGACCCATAACTAGTGGGCATGTGGGCCGTGTCGAACAAGTCCTTCACCCCCACCGGCAAACCATGCAGCAGCCCAGTAACCGGTCCGCGATCGAGTGCGCGGGCACGCGCGATCGCATCGTCAGCCGCCACATGCGTCCATGCCTGCACCATTGGTTCCCGCTGCTCGATGCGATCAAGACAGTCACGCACCAGTTGTTCTGAAGTGATTTCGCGTCGCGACAACTTGCGCGCCGCTTCGCTTGCGCTTAGCTGATTCAACGCTCCTGTGTTCTCCACCATGCCATGTCTCCTGTGTCGGGGCTGTTTTTTGTGCCGCCCAGCTTATCAAATTGCCGGGCACCTCGCCGCGCGCCTGCGCAACCGCTTCAAGTCGCTTATCATTACCCAGGTCATTTCTTCATCTTCCAGAGGCCGTCGTTGCGTCTTAATTTCCCGCTTAAAACCACGCTGTCCGCGCTTGGCTTGTTTGTCTTGTTGCATATTTCCGGATGCTCGAATACCAATCGGTATTACGATGCGTCGAAACCGCACCATACGCCTGAGGGATTCCAGAATAACTACCCGCCGAATCCCGCCTACAAAAGGCCGGAGTCGAACGAAACGACAACATGGCTGGCACGCATCAAGAACTGGACCGCGGAAAAGCCATCCACCGCGCCATTGCGGTCGCTCAACCCGGTCAAGCCCGATCTGCAATTCATCCACGCGAACAAGGACATTCCCGCAGTCACGTGGATAGGCCATGCGACGTTCCTGCTGCAGATGGGCAACGGCGTAAATATCCTGACCGATCCGGTGTTCACCGATCGCGCGTCGCCGCTTTCGTTTGCCGGACCAAAACGGCAACAGCCGCCGGGTCTTGCGATGTCGGAGTTGCCGCGCATCGATGCGATTCTCCTCACGCATTCCCACTACGACCACTTGTCGCTGGAGAGCCTGCGCGAGTTGTATGCGCAGAAGGGTGGCCCGCCCAAATTGTTTGCGCCGTTGGGCGTCGATTTGTGGCTGCAGGAAAACGTCACGCACGGTGATGCCACCCACATCGTCAAAATGGATTGGTGGGACAGCGCGTCCATCAAGGGCACCGAGATTCATTTTCTTCCGGTGCAGCACTGGTCCAGCCGCACGCCGTGGGACCGCAATGCAACCTTGTGGGGAGCGTATGCGGTCAGGCAGCCGAAGTTTTCATTCTTCTTTTCCGGCGACCTCGGCTACTCCCAGGACATCAAGGATATCGCAGCCAGGTTCAACGGCTTCGACCTCGCCGCCATCGGCATGGGCGCCTATGAGCCGGTGTGGTACAGGAACTCGCACGTGACGCCGGAAGAGGCGGTGCAGGTACACAAGGACCTTGGCATCAAGCGCAGCATCGGCATGCACTGGGGGACCTTTGCGATGGGGGAAGAGCGGCTCGACCAACCGCTTGAAGACCTGGCGCTTGCGAGGAAAAAACTCGGCGTCGGGGAGGACGAGTTTTTTGTGCTGAAACACGGGGAAACCTTCCGGCCTACGATCGCAAGCGCGGCCGGCCAGCATTAATCAAGGGGCGCCGGGCGGCCGCGCTACGAAGCGTGCCGCCTGTTCAACTTTTCGACACCACATTCTTCACATAAGGCAACGAGCGGACGCAATCCATCTCGTTGCCTTCGGCGTCTTTCGGCGCCAGGACGCGCACCCATCCGAGCACTTCATCGACGCTGGCGAGCCCGCTGAGGAGGCTGGTGCGGATGCGGCGATAGGTCTCGACGAGTTCATCCGCCTCGATCTTGCCGCCCGACACGGTGTGGTCGACCCGTTGCACCAGCCGTTCGATCGCTGTCAGCTCGGAGGAGAGCACCTCGCGCAACGCTGTTACGCTGGTCACCGCATCGTCGGTGTCGTGAATACTCATTTTTTCCATCTTGGTTCACCTTTTTTCGTGGCAAGGGCACTGAGAATTCAGACTGTCAACTTTTACG
This sequence comes from Burkholderia sp., assembly GCA_028292565.1. The sequence continues at coordinate 8,579 of JAQGMD010000186.1, forward strand.
CAGGCTTCATTGTCGAGGTTGATCTGGATCAAAATCCGGAGGGATGTGCAATCGAGCATTTTATGCGTTGGAAATAGTACTGTTTATTTGTACAGTGTTTGTGGTACAGTACTGCATCACTTCAATGTATTTCAACGGAGAAAACATGAATAACCTGAATAACACCTTCGGCCCGCGCTTTGGCCTGGAATTCGCCCCGACTGCCTTTCTGGTCCGGCTCGGCAACCGCGAGCTCTTCGTCAGCCGCGATTTCCGCAAGCGTTATTACAGCGTCAATCCGTTGATCGACTGCAGCACCGGCATCCAGCCCGGGCATCTTGAGATCCTGCTATTTCGCAAGTGGCTGGTGATCCTGTCGAAGGCGCGCTATTAATTCCACGCCCGCTTCTGCCCTGGTTCAATAGTGCTGTAGGGTGCGCCGTGCCAGTGCGCAAGGTCCAACCTACATTCCAATAGCGACGTAGGGCGCGTCGGATGTGGCATCCGTATTGCCTCGCGCATGCTTTAACGCTGGTGCTCAATGTCCGCTGCTGGCGAGGTTCAGCAGGACCACGCCTACGAGGATGGAAAACAGCCCAGCCAGCTTCATCAGGCTGACGGTCTCGTTGAACCAGACGACGCCGATCAGGGCGATGGCGGCGAGGCCGACACCGCTCCACACAGCATAAACAATCCCGACCTCGAGCGTTTTCAGCACTTGCGCCAGCAAGTAAAAAGACAGGCCGTAGCCGCAGATAACCAGAAGCGATGGCCACAGCCGGGTGAACCCGTCGGACAGCTTCAGCGCGCTGGTCGCGATGATTTCCGCGGTAATGGCGACGGCCAGCATGAGCCAGGCAGGATTCATCTTCTATTTCCTTTTCGGGTTGTCTCACACGCATTCAACTATCGCACCGCGCAGGGATAAGGTGGGCAATTTGGCGGCCGGCGCGGGATGCGGTGCAAGGGGCCCGCCGAGGGGCGTGAGGAGGAGTCATAGCGAGCTATGGCGACGACGAGCAACGCGGCAACGCCCCCGCTAGAGCGGTTTCAGCCTGACTGTACCAGGCGAGCCCGAGGCGATTTGTCTGCGGAACAAGGCGCGTCGACGCGACATGGCGGTGCCATGGCAAGGAGAGGCAACGCAGTGCCGCGGGCAAAGCGTCCGGGATCGACGGTACAGTCAGGCTGAAACCACTCGAGGGCCAGCAAAATTGACCAGCTTATTCCTGCGCGGTGCCTATGCGGCGACGACGTGATCATTTGGCGGGAGCGACGGACTGCACCTTGCCCCGCAACTCCTGTTCACGCAACATTGACGCCAGGAGCGGCGACAACAGAGAAATCGCCGCGCAGATGATGAACAGGTTGCGGAATGCGCTCGATGCTGCTTCACGCACCTGCGCGCCATGCGCATCGAGGACGCTGGCATTGACCGAATGGAACAGGTCCATCAGCATTTCAACGCCAATCGTATTGGTCTCGGGCAGTGCATCGCGCAGGAAGGCAATCAGGATCGACGTCAGTACAGCGACCCCGACCGCGCCGCCCAGCATGCGGGAGAATGCCGTCAGCGCGGTTGCCAGTCCGACCTCCGAAGGCGGCACGGCATTCTGCGTCGCCACCAATCCGGTAGGAAGCTGGAACCCGATCCCCAACCCAAGTACGCACATTACGGTGCCCATCAACCACGCATGATGCGATTCGGTGAATGCCAGACAGATGATCGCAATCGAGGTGGCAATCGCGCCGCCGATTTGCAGCGGCTTGTAGCGGCCGGTCCCGGTCATCAGCCGTCCCGCCAGGAATGCGCCTAACGGCACGGCCAGTGTTAGCGGCAACAGGCGTAATGCCGCCGCATCAGGCGCCACGCCGCCGGTAAGTTGTAGCCGCAACGGCAATAGCACCGACATCGAGATCATCTGAAAAAACGCCAGGAACAAGGTGGCGCAGCAAATTGCCACAGTCCGGTTGCGGAACATGCCAAGCGGGATGATCGGCTCCGCAATGCGTTTCTCATACCAGCCAAACCAGGCCAGCACGACTGCCGAGCCGATCAGCAACGCGATATTGGTCGTGTCGGCGAAGGACACACCCTGGCCGACCCGGGTGATTGCAATCAATAGTGCGGTAAGTCCGACAGCAAACAACAGCGCGCCAACGTAATCAATCTCGCGGCGCGCATGACCCGCCGGCAGGCTGCGCAACGCACGCCGTATCACCGCCAATGCAACCAGGCCGATCGGCAGGTTGATCCAGAATATCCAGTGCCACGACAGGTAATTCGTCAGATAGCCGCCGATAACCGGTCCGCCCAGGCTGGCCACCGCCCAGATACTACTGATGTACCCCTGATACCGACCACGCTCCCGCAAAGGCACCACATCGGCAATGGTCGCTTGGGCGACTGAAATGAGTCCCCCACCTCCGATGCCTTGCAGTACCCGCCATGCGATCAGCTGCGGCATCGTTTCCGCCAGGGCGCAGCCGATCGAAGCGATCAGGAAGATCAGCACAGCCGATGTAAGGGTCGCCCTGCGGCCGTAAATATCACTCAGCTTTCCGTAGATCGGCGTGACCACCGTGGAGGCCACCAGGTATGCCGACACTACCCACGCCATCATGCTGAAGCCGTGCAACTGTGTCGCAATTGCCGGCAGCGCCACCGCAACGATGGTTTGTTCTAACGCGCCCAGCAGGATGACCAGGGTGACACCGGCTAATACGGAGGGAACTGAAATAGTCGCCGCAGCGGCGGGAGAGGGACTGACAGGATTGGTCATGCGAAAAGGCTGAAATTCAGGGATGAAGTATCGAGGTGCAACGCGATAAACAAGCTCGCGCCCTGATGGCGCAACATGCGGGACTGGGCTTGCTTGTAAGGAACGCAATGATACTACCGATAGCGTCGGGCCGCAGAGGCGGTCGGCGGGGCAGCTCCGGTTTGATGGAATCACGGGATGTCAAAAACAGCAGCAAAGTGGGCCGTGTGAAACATCACGCCATAAAAATCCGCGCCATCGCTTGAGTCCGCTGTTGATTTTCCCGCATCATTAAATAATTCCGCAAAGCATTGAATTTTTCTGCGGAGAAAGTGTCTCAAACACCGCTGAGAAGAAACCATGGCGAAAAGCACCGTTTCGCAGGCACCAAATTTCGCATGACATTCAACCCTGCCCACCGTAATACCGCTCTGCCCAGTCAAGTGCCTCTCTACGCTTCACTCCCTTTCGTTGAACAAAATCTGACCTTATCGCACTGGAGCGACCCGCTTCAGGCGCCACACGCATGACTCTGACACCACATCAACGCGCGCTACTCCCCCTCATCGCCCTGCAAGGCGCCGTCGCCACCATAGGCGGCTTCATCGGATTCTTCGTCGTCGGCAAACAGGACGTGAATGCCATGTTCCGCTTCACCGCGGGCATGCTCACCGCGGCCATGGTGTCCACCTTCATTGCATACTACTTCGGGCCGCGCCTGCACCTGACCGGCAAACGCCTGCTGAAGCTGGGTTTCCTGATCCCCGGATTGCTGATCCTGTTCGGAGGCGGATCCGTTGCCGTTCTGGCCATCGCGTACGGATCGTTTCTTGGGCTCACATGGGGTGCCCGCCATTCGCTCGAGATGTCGCTGGTGCAGGATGCGCAGCGTGACCGCTATGCAAGCCATTCCGGCACGTTTACCGTGGTGTTCGGCATAGCGGCAACGCTGGCGGCGACGCTGGTGCTGGCGAGCTCCGAGGACAGCAACCACGTGTACTGGCTTTACGGCGTGTTGTGCCTGGCCGGCGCTTTCCTGTTCGGGAATAACATTCCCGAGACGCCGCCGGTGTCCATCAAGGATCCGGTTTCAGTGATCCGCCAACCGGAATTCCTTGCCTGCCTGCCGCTTTTCTTCGTGGAGTCCGGCCTCTTCGGCGTGACCCAGGCGCTCAGTTCGGCCGGCGCGGTCAAGGCGTTGGGCTCGGCCAGTCATTTCGGATGGGTAGCGACCCTCGCCAGCCTTATCGGCGGTGTGGCGCTTTACTTTACAAGACAGAACCGCTCCGCTGAAAACCGTGCACGCTGGCTGGGAGGCGCCTGCCTGATGGTCGGTATCTCCTTTATATTCCTCGGCCTGAGCGCGTGGTTGCCGGTCCTCTTCATCGCTCACACCGTCCTGAAAGCCGCTGCGGGTCCGTTTCTTTACGCCAGCGAGCAGGTGCTGAACCAGCGCACGCTCGATATCAAGGGGGAGTTGTCCGATCGCATATTCGCGCGCGAATTTGTGCTGTGGGTCTTGCGCATGATTTCGCTTGGCATGTTCTGGGCGCTGGCGAACGTGCTGTCGCCTACCCATCTGCTGGCCGTCGGATCGGTCCTGCTGACCGCTGCGACCGCGACCGAATACCTGGTGGGGCAGGCATTATTGGGCAAGAGACGGGGAGCCGACCTTGGAATGGCCATGACCGGAGCGCCTCTCAAACAGACGGCGTGACCGTTGTCTTTTAGGCATATGTCGTCGGCCGCGCGCAACAGTCCGGCCGTTTTCATGGATGACGCCATGGCCGAGGTTACAAAAGATTACAACGCTATTGCTTAAAAGCACTATGCTTCCGTCATACAATCCGTTTCACAGGACAGGAAAAGAAGGGGAAATATCACTATGTTGAAAAGAGCACTCGGCGCAATTGCCATCGTGGTCCTGCCACTAACGGCCATGGCGACTGAATACACGGTCGTGGAACGTCCGCGCCAGGAATGCTGGAACGAACAGGTCGCCACGAATAACCGTTCGTCGAACATTACCGGCGCGGTCATTGGTGGCGTAGCCGGCGGTATCCTCGGCAACCAGGTCGGCGACGGTAACGGCAAGACGGTAGCCACCGCGGTCGGCGCCGCTACGGGCGCAGTTGTCGGCGACCGCATGTCGAACAATTCGCCTTCCACCCAGACAGTGCAGCGCTGCCGCACAGTGATGGAGCGCCACCGCGTTCCGGTCGCCGAGCGCGTGATCCACACCGAGCGTGTGTACTACGTCAAGGAAGAGAAACATAAGCATAAGCACAAGAAACACAAGCACCATGATCATCATCACGACGATGACGATTGATACGATGGCTGGTTAAAAAGCGACGCTGATGTAAAAGTTAAAAAGGCTCACACGTGTGAGCCTTTTTCGCGAATACGGCAGGCGATTCGCCAGTCGAGAATCTGCGGCGCTACCGGGCCGGGAATTCGCGTCAGCCATTCCACACCGAACGCGCCTGACTGGTGGTCGAGTTTTCCCCGGCGATGCCAGGTCCAATCCCTTAGGCGCCGCGCAGGACTAAGTTGGGCAATTTGGCGGCAACGCGCCCGCTACGACCAGCAAAATTGGCCAACTTATTCCTGCGCGGTGCCTTAGATCATTCGGCGAATGCGGCGCGAAGGGTCAGGTCGTCCCATTCATGCTCGCCCCGGAAGCCAGCACCCGGTTCACCATCCCCTTGGCGATTTCCCGTTCACCCATGTTGGTATGGGTGGCGCCATGCTTTTGCAGGTTCGCCAGCTCGGATATCGAATGCGCGCGGGCGATGTCTTCGATCTGAGGGTTCAGCTTGCGCGCATGTTCGATGATCTGGCCGGCCTCAAGCACATCTGGAATGGCGACCAGCAACCAGCGCGCGGTAGCGATGTCCGCCGCATGCATCATGCCCGGTGCCGCCGCGTTTCCAAACAGGGCAGGGATGCCGTCGGCGCGCAACGCCTTGACCACATCGGACTGGTCCTCGATGACGATGAAAGGGCGGTTCTGCTCAGTCAGTGTAGCGGCGATCAGGTGACCGACCCGGCCGAATCCCACCAGCACGGTGTGCTCATGCAGCGGCGCCCATCCGGGGATAACGATGTCCTTGTCGACCGGGGGCGTGAGGCCCGTGGTCCGGCCTTCGCGCTGTTTCAGCCACGGTTTCAGGCGATTGAGCAGGGTGAACAACAGCGGATTGATCAGGATCGACAGGATCGCGCCGCCGAGGATCAGGTCCTGTCCTGTTTCGGATAGCAGTCCGAGCGACATGCCCAGCGTCGCAAGGATGAATGAGAACTCGCCGATTTGCGCCAGGCTCACCGCGACGGTGAGTGCCGTACTGAGCGGGTGCTTGAATGCCAGCACGATCGCCAGCGCTGCGAGCGATTTGCCGACCACGATGATCAGCACCGTAGCCAGCACCAGCAAGGGCTCGCGAATCACGATGGACGGATCGAACAACATCCCGACCGACACGAAGAAAAGTACCGCGAACGCGTCGCGCAGAGGCAAAGACTCTTCCGCCGCCCGATGACTCAGCTCCGATTCCGCCAGGATCATGCCGGCAAAAAACGCGCCCAGCGCGAACGACACGCCAAACACATAAGCCGATCCAAGCGCGACGCCGAGCGCAATCGCCAACACCGCCAGCCTGAACAACTCGCGCGAGCCGGTAGCCGCAATCCGCTCCAGGATCCACGGAATCACACGGCGGCCGACAACCAGCATCACGACTGCGAACGCCGCGACCTTCGCCAAGGTTATGCCGAGCGTCGTCAACAAGGCGGTGGTGGTCATTGCTTCGCCTTTGCCGCCAAGCAGGCCGGACAGCGCGGGGATCAACACCAGCGCCAGCACCATCGCAATATCCTCGACGATCAGCCAGCCGATCGCGATCTGCCCCCGCCTGGTCTCAAGCAGTCGGCGTTCCTGCAGGGCGGTCAACAGCACCACGGTGCTGGCGACAGAAAGCGCAAGGCCGAAGATCAGGCCTTCGCCCACCGGCCATCCGAGTCCCCATGCCATCGCCATCCCGAGCAGCGTTGCGATGACGATCTGCACGATTGCGCCGGGAATCGCAATTGTTTTTACCGCTAATAAGTCCTTCAGCGAGAAATGCAGCCCCACTCCGAACATCAGCAGGATAACGCCGATTTCAGCCAGCTCTTGCGCAAGGTGCGTATCCGCCATGATGCCGGGCGTGAACGGCCCGACCGCAATGCCGGCCACCAGGTAGCCGATCAGCGGCGGCATGCGCAGGCGATTCGCCAGTGCGCCGAAGATGAAGGCGAGGACGAGGCCACCGACGATGGTGGTGATCAGGGGAGTATCGTGCGGCATGAAACTGGCGTCTCCTTTTTTGATTTGGTTTAAACAGGCGGGGGCATGGCCGCGGATGACGCGAGGACTGCTTCCGCCGGCGAAGCGCACCCTGCTAGCGACGTAACAGTTCGGCATTGTAGCCGTCATGCGCGATACGCGTTGCCGGGCACTGTATGCGCTAATTTTATAGTTCGGATTTTGCGAAGAAACTGTCATGTTTACTTCGCTTTTTAAAGAATGGTGTTTTCGATTATCATTCGGCACCGCCGTGAATCTCATGGCGAGGGAGGCGGTCAGGTGTGTCTGACTCCGTAAATCAATCAACCTACAGAAGGAATCCATGAAACGCGTCTTGCTTTTTGTTGCTACCAACATGGCGATTATGCTGGTGCTTGGCATCACGGCGAGTCTGCTTGGTGTCAATAGATTTTTGACCGCTAACGGCCTCAACCTCGGCGCGCTGCTCGCGTTCTCGGCGTTGATGGGCTTTGGTGGCGCTTTCATTTCGTTATTCTTGTCCAAGCCCATTGCGAAATGGTCGACCGGTGCCCGCGTGATCGAACACCCGGGCACATCGACCGAGCTGTGGCTGGTCAATACCGTTGCCGCGCAGGCGCAAAAAGCCGGTATTGCGATGCCGGAAGTCGCAATCTACCAGGGCGAACCGAACGCGTTTGCGACCGGTGCGACGAAAAACAGTTCGCTGGTCGCGGTGTCGACCGGCTTGCTGGAATCAATGACCAAGGAAGAGGTCGAGGCCGTACTGGCGCATGAGGTGGCACACATCGCCAATGGCGATATGGTCACGCTGACCCTGATCCAGGGCGTGGTGAATACCTTCGTTGTCTTCCTTGCGCGCGTAGTTGGCTATCTTGTCGACCAGGCATTGCGCAAGAACGACTCGGAGAACACCGGTCCGGGCGCCGCATACATGATCACTGTGGTCATCTGCGACATCCTGTTCGGCGTTCTGGCCAGCATCATCGTTGCGTGGTTCTCGCGCCAGCGTGAATTCCGCGCCGACCGTGGCGCTGCGAACATCCTCGGCACTCCGCGTCCGATGGTCGCCGCATTGCAGCGCCTGGGCGGCATCGCGCAAGGCGAACTGCCGAAAAATATGGCAGCCTCGGGAATTTCGGGGGGCGCCGGCCTGATGGCCCTGTTCTCCAGCCACCCGCCCATGGAAGACCGGATCTCGGCGCTCCAGCGCAACTGATCTTCACTACTGCGCGCCAGGCGCCGGCTTGTCCGGCGGCCTGGTACGTCTTCTGATACCTGACGGACTGCTATGAGGGATCTCGCCGCTGCCATCACGACCCGCCGTATCATCGTCGGGCTGCTGCTGGGCGGATTGATGATCCTCGGCTATGTGGTGCTGCACCTGTTCCTGGTGCCCATGGTGTGGGCCGGTATACTTGCCTACGCCACCTGGCCGCTGTACGAGCGACTGCGCCGGCTGTTGCGCGGCAATGCGACCGGCAGTGCGCTGGTGATGACCCTGCTGCTTACCACCTCGTTCATCCTGCCGATGTTATGGCTGGTCAGCTTGCTACGCAGCGAGCTGACCGATGCCTATGCGGAAGTGGCGGCGTATCTCGCGCAAGGACCACATCCGCTGCCCGACATCATTGCGCGCATTCCTGTTCTGGGCGACCGGTTGCAGGAATTGCTCGACCAGCTTTCCGGCGATCCAACCGCGGTGCGGGAGCAACTTGCGCTATGGGTTGAGCAGCGCACCGACGATCTGTTGGACATCCTCGGCGGCGTCGGCCGTAACGCGGCCAAGTTCGGCTTCGCGCTGATCGCCGTGTTTTTTCTTTATCGCGACGGCGAGATCGTCCTGGCCCAGATGCGGCGCGTGCTGCATCATTTCCTCGGTGCGCGCATCGATGCATATCTCTCCGCCGCCGGCGGCATGACCAAAGCAGTGGTATGGGGCCTGGTAGCGACAGCGGTGGGGCAGGGTGTAGTTGCCGGCCTCGGCTACTGGTGGGCCGGCTTGCAAGCGCCGCTGCTGCTCGGCGCGATCACTGCGCTGGTCGCGCTGATTCCATTCGGCACACCCTTTACCTGGGGATCGATCGGCCTGTGGCTGGTCCTCACCGGCGACGTGGTCGCAGGCGTAGGGCTGCTGCTATGGGGCACATTGGTCGTGAGCTGGGTGGACAATCTGGTCCGCCCGCTGGTGATCAGCAGCGCCACGCGCATTCCCTTCCTGTTGGTGATGTTCGGCGTGCTCGGTGGGCTGGCGGCATTCGGCCTGGTCGGACTGTTTATCGGACCGGTGATTCTTGCTGTACTGATGGCGGTGTGGCGAGAGTGGCTGGAGGATCAGGGACCAGAAGAAAAAAGTGGCGCATAGCGCCGCGTATTCAACCTACCAATCCATCGATAACAACTGCTGCGCCATGCGCGGCGCGCACAGGCTGCTGATTTCATTGCGTGTCGCCCAGCGGAAGCCATCCATTTCGGGCGTGGACTTGCCCGTCACATGATGCTCGAAGTGGCTGGTGCAAACCAGGTGATCGAGTTTCTGCAGGCCTTCCGGTGCGCGCACTATGTAAAGATGCAGCCGCTTGTGTTTCTGATAATCGAACGAGCCGATTTCTTCGAACAGCGCTTCATCGAACGTGAGTCCGGTTTCTTCACGCAATTCCCTGATAGCGGCTTCGATGGTGGATTCACCCGGGTCTTGCATCCCTTTCGGAATATCCCAGTGATTCGCACCTGTTACGTGACAAAGAAGAATCTCGTCTTTGGGGTTGATTACGAGCGTTCCGCAGGACGTCGCGAGTTGGGTTTTTAATGCAGTAGTTGCCAATCCTGGCATGCAAAGCTCCTCGAGCGATGCATTCGATACATCGCGCTTCAATTCAAATTTGGAAATATTGTATAGCAGCGGCCGTGGTCATACCTATTCGCTGTGGCAGGCAGCGCATTGAGTGCGCCGGTGGTGCCGCGCAGTCACAGTGTGACGGACCACGCTTATGCAGTGTAACGGACCACGCTTATGTGACAGTCCACAGCAGAATAGTTCCGTCTGGATGCAAAAATCGTGCGAGGAGGTTTATGCCTATGGTGCACCGGCAATGGGCGCCGGACTGCACCCCGGCACCCATGCATTCCTGTCATGCACTTTAGTCGCGCATTTTCCTTTCTACTACGTTGCCGAGATAGCCTCCACCGACAGCGCCGGCGACCGTGGCAAGCGTACGGCCCCTGCCGTCGCCGACCTGGTTGCCGAGCACGCCGCCAAGCACCGCGCCGGCCGCAATGCCGAGCCCGCTGGTTGGAGCCGATGCCTGCTGTACCGGTTGTTGAGCCGGTTGTTGAGCCGGCTGGCTGACCCGCGTGTATTGCGGCGACGGCGCGCGCTGCGCGTAGACCGGGGCCGCGCGTTTCGGGGCAGGTTTATGTTCGACGATGTGCTTGTGTATCACGACCGGGGCAGTCGCAACGGCTGCGGCCGGTGCATACTGTGCCGCTGTCGCGGGTGTCATCGCCATCCGCGCATCAACTGGCGCAGGAGCAACTGCGACAGGCGCAAGCGGCGCGCTGTTGCCGTGCGAATTCGGCAATATCCCGGTGATTGCTGCGACACCCACCATGCTGACCAGCATGACGGACGCGGCGGCGCCCGCCATCAGGGGGTGGATGCGATTCGACACTTGGCTGGTTTCCATTCTTATCTCCGTTTAGTAGCCTGACTGTGGCTGATGAACAGCTTAGCGTGCGAGCCGCCGCGCAGGGGCGTCCAAGCTGTATCAGGAGTAAGCGCATGTAACAGCGAGAAGGCGTAGGGGTGCGCCATGCGCACCCCTACATCATGACGATAGCCAGCTGGCCGCTACGCAACGGCGCCGAAAGTATCTTGTAGGTATCGATATCAATCACATGTTTTTTCGGCTGCCGGATTTTCTTGCGCCTGCCTTCCAGCGAGCCGAGATACGACCACCGATCCACCACATGCGTCTGCCGCCAGCCGTCGCTTTCCTCGACGATGCCGATCGGTCCCGAGTAGGGCCACACCTCGGCCTGTAAGCGCTCGAGCACGGCGCGCAATCGTGCATCATGCGCGCTCATCGGTTCATCGCCTATGCATGCGCCGTTGCAGCGGCCGATCTGCCGCGCAAAACAGGCACGTCCCTGCGTAGTCGTTTCGAGTCCGCACAAGGCAGGGCAAAGCCTGTATTCAAGAATCAACAAACGCAACCCCTCCATCGCGGCGCTGCGCGAAGGGAACAATCCATACAAGTCGCCATCATCGTCGCTGCATTCCCAGGAACCGACCACTTGCGGCCGCGTCCCGCCTGCACCGAGTCGCAACGCAAAGGTCTCGCCATGGTATTTGAGTAAAGCGTTGTAGGCGGGTTGATGCAATTTGATCAGTTGCGACTCTTGCAGCAAGGCGCCGATCTCGCCGGCGGTGCGTACGAAATCGATGGTCGATGTCTGTTGCAGCATCGCGGCTTCTTCAGCCGTGCGCAGGTGGGACAGGACGCGCGACCGGATATTGACGCTTTTCCCGATGTACACGGGTATGCCGTGCTGGTCGCGAAACAGATAGACGCCGGATGCGGAAGGCAAGGCGTCGATGGAGGCACGCTCGATGTGATGCGGGTAATCGAAGCGGTCGGCCAGATCAGGTGGCATGATCAGGCCGACCGAGGTAACTCTGGGTTTCATTTCATCCCGTTAGCCGTATAGAACGGTGCTTTGAGCGCACCCGTCTTGAATGCCCTCGATGCGGTTTGATAATAGGCTATCGCTTCGGCCACCAGTTGCGGATCATCCGTAGTCGGCGTCGATGCATAGGTCTTGGGATCGACGCGATAGCTTTCCACGCGCTGCTTGGGCAGCAGCACCGTAAGAATTCCGTTCTTCAGGTAACCGAGCTCCTGGTAATTGCTGATGAAGGCGCGCTGCGGCGGTGCGCCTTGCTCGAAAAACGGCCGGCCGAAGAAATGGTCGTCGCCATTCTTGCCGAGGATCTCGAGCAGGGTCGGTGCAATATCGACCTGGCTCACCACCGGCGCATAGGTTGCCGGCTTGAGCAGTTCAGGCGCATAGAAAATCAGCGGGATATGGTACATGTCGACGGGGAGTTTGCTCTTGCCCGCGACCGATGCGCAATGATCGGCGACGATCACGAACAGCGTGTCCTTGAACCACGGTTTGGTCTTTGCGTCCCTGATGAATTTGCCGATTGCGTAATCGGTGTATTTCACGCCGCCGTCGCGGCCGCCGGGCGAGGGGATGTCGATGCGGCCGTCCGGGTAGGTGTACGGACGGTGGTTGGTAGTGGTCATGACGTGCGCAAAGAACGGCTTGTCGGTGGCTGCCTTGGCATCGAAGGTCCTGATCACGTTGTCGAACAACGCTTCGTCGGCGACGCCCCAGACGTTCTCGAACATCACCGTCTCCTTCGGAAAATCGGTGCGGTCGACGATGCGGTAATCGTTCGCGCCGAAATAGGCGTTCATGTTATCGAAATAGCCGTAGCCGCCGTAAAAGAAAAAGGTGGAAAACCCCTGGTGTTCAAGCATCTCGCCGACGGTGGCCAGATGGTCGTTGTTGGGACGGCGCACGATAGCCTGCCCCGGCACTGGCGGGGTACCCAGCGAGAGCGCTTCCAGTCCTCGCACTGTGCGCGTGCCGGTAGCGAATACCTGTTCAAACTTCATGCCGTCGCGCGCGAGTTCGTCCATGCGCGGCGTGAGTCCCCGGTCGGAGCCATACGCGCCGACAAACGAAGCCGACAGACTCTCGACCGAAATCAGCACCACATTGCGCGGACGTTTCTTGAACGGGCTGTCATCGGACGCCGGGTCTTCGTTGATGTCTTTTTTCAACGCGCTGGAAAGAGGTTCGCGTTTTACGCCCAGCCCGGCGAGTGTCTTGTCGGCCGTGTCTTGCGGGATGGTGCGATAGAACTTTTCATAGTCGAGCTCGTTGCGTCGCATGGCCGCCGCCAGCGAGAACAGGCCGTTGCCCGAGAGTTCCGCGGCGTAGGCATTGCCTGAACCTTCCATCTGATCGATATTGGCGATGCTCAGGCAGATCGTTGGCAGCAGCAGGGCGGTTGCAGCGAGATAAACGCGTTGCCGGCGCGTGACCGCCGTTGTATCAGCCAGCCGCACCCATTTCCGCATTAGCCACACGATCAACGCGGCGGATGCGCCCACAGCAGCCAGGATCCATCCCACGGGATATGACTCGCGGATGTTGCCGATGACTTCCTGGGTATAGATCAGGTAATCCAGCGCGATGAAATTGAAGCGGGTGGAGAATTCCATCCAGAAGGTAATCTCCGACACCGCGCCAAACA
>JAQGMD010000193.1 GCA_028292565.1 Burkholderia sp.
CGCTGTCGCGCTTGAGGACCAGTACCGGCGCCGCCATGCGCACCACTTCTTCACAGGACGTGAGTTCTTGCGTGTGAAAAGGGGTGCCATCGAATCGTTCGAGCGTGACCGCGCCCTCCACTTTGCCCATGCCCGCAATCGGGACGGTACACACAGAGCCGCCTTGCTTGCGCGCCAGTTCAGCGTGAACCACAGTAATGCGAGGCTGTCCGCCTGGCGCCGGCAACGCGATGCTGGACGCCTGGTCGATCGCCTCGTCCATGGCCGCCGCGATGCGGGAGTTGAGCTCCTGTCGCGCGTCGACTGTGGCGCCATGCGATACCGCGACGATCCGCGCGTAACCGTCGACAATAAAGCCGATCGAAACCCGATCCGCCGCGAACATTCGCGCCAGTTGCGTGGCAAAATCGGCCGCCGCGGCCTCAAAGCGCGGATAAGACAGCATGGCAGCTTGCATTTCCAGCATGCTGTCCGCGTCCGGCTTCACCGCCCTGGTTTCCGCCCGAATCGTGATGAGTCGCATCGCTTCCAGATCGTTTCCTTTCGCAGCGACGACGTATCTTTAAGGTCGCGTTTTGACTATTGGTTACAAGAAATAGATACCGCCCGGAAATAAATATACACCACGGTTGCCAATTTGCCGATATTTTCGAGCAACTTGCGTCATTTCCGCACCAATCGGCGTTCGGAAGGCGGCCAACGATGTTTCAATGATGACAATGTCTGACACGGCTTTTGCAACCTAAAGTTAAATTTAAAGCAGCCGAGGAGCATGTTGCTGGGGTCGATCGTCATCGGAATACCGGGTGCCCGGCCGCAGGTCCCGATGGAGATGCGGGACCACTTGAAGAGAAAAATCCTGGCAGTTACGACGCGTACACCCGGGAAAAGGCCGCTCCGGGAATGAATGGTCGAACTCAGGGTGCTGCAGGCACAGCCAATCGCTTCTCTACTTCGCCTATTTGCGGGCGGTTGAAAGGTCACAATGACTGCGGATCCGGCACAAAGATATCAATATCTTTACTCATTCGATGGTTATATCGAAGCATCAATACCGTTCCTCCGCCAAAGGTCCAAAACGGATCTTTGGTGCCATGCCTGTGGACTTCGTCAATGAGAGTGAGTGCTTTAGAAAATAGGATTTCCCACACCGCGTTAGCAGGCTGGCTCATACCCACACTCTTCTGTTTGTTTGCCATTCCCTCGCCCAATTGGAAAGGTGCTTCATGATTTTTTGCGGCGGCATATCCGGCGCGGCCGCTTGTTTAACGGCTCCTAAAACAATGGACTCGGGCGCCTCATCAAGCAATGTCATGATATGCGCCTCAAATTGCTTCGGCGCTTGACCGGTTCGCAGTATCTTCTTGAGGATAGAGGCCGTGAGCACTGTCTTATAGCTGGTGCTCGCGTCTTGAGCAGCGAGCTGCAGTGCGTGTGTATGTGCTGCCTTATCCTTCGCTTCCATGGAGATTCCCAAGATGTTGTTCAGTGGACGGCGCTCGCCATGCGCGACGATGTTGCTTATTTTTCATCGCCAGCGACGTCACTATCAGATGCCCTGCCGCCGCCTGAACGCATCCGCAAAATGCTGTGCAGTCTTGTCCGTCTTCGAATGGACGAAGTTGGTGACCGCAACCAGACTTGCCGAATAAGCATCGGCCAGACGGTCGATCATTTTCCGCAGGTGGTCCGAACCAGGTTGGTATCGAAATGAAGATGATTGTGGGCCCGTAGTGGCCACAACTTCAGCGGCGTGCAACGCCAGCAGCAGTTCGCTCGCCGCCTTTTCACTCATGTAAAGACGCCGTGCAACCTGCCTGCCGTCCCAGGCGCGATGACTCTCACTGCGTAGCAGGAGCATCGCTTCCAGATAGGGTATCGACGGAACATGGACCAGAATGAAGCGCTTTACATCATCGGGGATGTTTTCCCGATCCATATTTCCCCTTTAACCATTTCATCATGCCTTTGCCTCGCTCAAAGGACCTTGTTTATATCTCGCACGAACTGACCGGCTCGGCATGCATCCAGTTCCGGACGCGCGCTTCACGCATTTTGCTGATCAACGCCTGGAGCGCGGTCAATATGCCGGACTGATTCGGAAGGAAGAACTCGGCTGCGCTATGCGGTTCGAGGCCTACGCGGATGGTTAGCAGGTCTGGCCTCCGTAACCGGAATACGTCTTCATCCGAGATATCGCCGCCGATGTAGATCGCGCTGTTCACGCCATTGGCCTGCATCAACTGCTCGAGTGCCTCGCCTTTGTTGTCGGCGCCACCGGAAAGGAATTCAGGGACGAATCCGAGGCGTGGCTGCAGGTCAGCAACGGAGCGGCCGGTCATGATGGCGATCGGCGCATGGCTAGTCAGCGCCACCAGCTTGAGCAGGAGAGGCAGCGGTGTGCGCGCTTCATTAGACTGCGCGACGACAGGCGCGAGTGTGACGTCGAAGTTAAACACGCACATTACGCCAGGCTGCACGATTTGATCCAGACGACGTGCGCCACAATCGAGAAACGGTAAAGCCATCTCACACCCCCGATAAATCCTGCGTACAAAAATAGCCCCCATTGAAGGGGGCTTTAAAAGGTCAGAGCCTGACCTCACTGTTGTCCGCGCCGGAGTGTGTTAGCACAACGACTGGATGGGGTGATATTGCACGACTATGCTTAGGCGAAACTTAAGAAAAGGAAATATCAGCCTGACCAGTAACGTTGATTTTTTGTCATCGCGACTTAATCAGGCATTCGCGGGAGTCTGTCGCGCGTCATGGGTCGCGCCGGTGCTTGTGGAAGTGTCAAGGATCAAGGGGAAAGTGACTGTCACCGCAAGGCCACCTTCAGGGGCGTCGCCGAGCTCCAACATGGCCGCGTGTCGGTCCGCAATGGCTTTGACGATGGCGAGACCGAGTCCGCTACCACTCGGACTGGTGCCCGAAATCCGATAAAACCGGTCGAGCACGCGCGCCCTCTCCTCCGCCGGTATGCCGGCCCCGGAATCCCGCACCGCCACTGAGACGGTGGAACCCCGCACCGCAAGCTCAAGCCTTACTGTTCCGTATTCCGGCGCATAACGGACTGCGTTGTCCAGCAGATTACGGATCATCACGCGCAAAC
>JAQGMD010000203.1 GCA_028292565.1 Burkholderia sp.
CTATGGATTGATAAAAATCGTATAAAGAGCGGAGGTACGCATGGCCAAGGATTTCTCGACGATGGAAGACAGCAATCGCTCTTCCAACACCGACATTCATTTCGTATCGCAACCCGGGCGCAGGATACTGCTCAAGGGTGCAATCGCGGCAAGCCTCTCCGGTCTCCTTGCGGGATGTGCTGCCACCGGAATGCGACGCGGTACATTGAGCTTCAAGCCGATTCCTGGGGCTGGCACCGACACGCTCGTGGTGCCGGAAGGGTATCTGGCCGAAGCCTTTGCCGCGTGGGGTGAACCTGTGGGTATCGCCGGTGCGATGCCGGCGTTCAAGGAAGACGCGAGCAATTCCGCTGCCGATCAGGAAGTGCAGATGGGGATGCACCATGACGGCATCCATTACTTTCCGCTGGACGGATCGCGGCGCGGCTTGCTGGTCATGAACCATGAGTACACCGACGATGGCCTGTTGCATCCGGATGGCATGAAGACCTGGACTCCTGACAAAGTCAAGAAGGCGCAAGCTGCACACGGCATATCGGTTACCGAAATCGAGCAGAAGGATGGCCGCTGGCAAATGGTTCGTCCCAGCCGCTATGCGCGGCGCTTTACCGCCAATACGCCATTCGCAATTGGCGGGCCTGCGGCGGGACACAGATTGATGCAAACAGCCGCCGATCCAACCGGTCATATCGCGCTTGGCACGTTCAACAATTGCGCGAGTGGCATGACGCCGTGGGGCACGTATCTTTCGGGCGAAGAAAACTTCGCAAATTACTTTGACGGTGGCGACAAACCGGATGCCCATCAAACGCGCTGGGGCGTGAAAAAGACGGGACTGTTTCGCTGGGGTGAACACGACGAGCGCTTCAACGCGGTGAAGAATCCGAACGAGTTCAACCGCCACGGCTGGGTGGTCGAGGTCGATCCGATGGATCCGACCAGTACGCCGATCAAGCGCACGGCAATAGGCCGCGCCGCGCACGAAGGCGCCTGGGTCGCCGTGACGAAGGACGGCCGCGCGGTTGTGTATTCGGGTGAAGACGCGCGCTTCGAATACATCTACAAGTTCGTGAGCCGCGACCGGATTGCGCCGGGCGGCGCCAAAGCCAACCGCGAATTGCTTGATCATGGAACGCTGTATGTTGCTCGCTTCGATAGCGCTGGCAGCGGCCGCTGGATTCCGATGGTCCATGGCACCGGCCCGCTGACCGCGGCCAACGGATTTACAGACCAGGGTGAAATCGTCATCAGGTCGCGCCAGGCCAGCGACCTGCTGGGCGCGACAAAAATGGATCGTCCTGAGTGGCTCGCCATCGATCCGAAGTCGGGCGAAGTGTACTGCACGCTCACCAACAACTCATCACGCGGCACTGCGGGCAACCCCGGTGTCGATGCGGCCAACCCCCGCGCCAACAATGTGATGGGCGCCATCATTCGGTGGAAAGAGAAAAGCGACTTCGACAGTACCGAGTTCACCTGGAACCACCTGGTGCTGGCCGGCGATCCGACCAACCAGCGGGCGGATGCCAAAGGGAATATCAAAGGCGACATCTTCGCTTGCCCGGACGGCATCACCTTCGACAGCCGCGGCGTGTTGTGGGTCCAGACCGATGCGCACGCGACGCAGAAGTACAAGGGGGAAATGAAGAATGTCGGGAATAACCAGATGCTGGCCTGCGATCCGGCCACCGGGGAATTCCGGCGTTTCCTGACGGGCCCCGTGAATTGTGAGGTGACAGGCGTTACGCTGACGCCGGATGGGACCACCATGTTCATCAATATCCAGCATCCCGGGGAGACGCCTTCGGATCGAAGTGATCCTGATGAACCGGGGAAGTTTTCGAAGTGGCCTTATGGTGGGCGGCCGCGGTCGGCTACTGTGGTGATACGCAAGCGGGACGGTGGGGTGATTGGGACTTGAGAGTTAGGCACCGCGGGCCCCTTGCACCGCATCCCGCGACGGCCGCCAAATTGCCGAACTTATTGCTGCGGGGCGCCTTAGCCTACATCCTGCCGCTGCAAAACATCCGGCGGGTCGCGACCCGCCGGATGTTTGCAATGGAGCTACGTTCCGAGCAACTGCCCAATCACCCGTCCCGCCGCATCATTCGAATCCCCCCTCCAAGCCACAATCTGATCCGGCCGTATCAACACCAAATCCGCTTCATACAAATCCCGGGCTTCCTGCAGCGGCAAATCCACCACCTTTAAATCCATCCCTCTCTGCTTCGCCGCCGACACGAACGGCGCAGAGTCAGCTGCCCCAAGCCTTAGTAACGTCCATTCAAACCCGAACAGGTCATAAAGCGAACGCCCATCACCCAGCCATAAATGCGGCGGCCGCCCGCCAGGACACGCCGAAGGTATGTACTGATTCGCCGAATCCGGCGGCGCAGCGGATCCGTCAGCAACAATCGCAGGCGACCCATCGTAACGCCCACCGAACGTCACACCCGGGATATTAAACTCCGCGCGACCATGCGCTTCAAGATAAGCCGCCGCCTGTTCCCGCGCCGCGCGACCTGTCTCGCTGTCGTCTTCAATTTCCGGCACCGGCTTGAACAAGCCGAGCGAATCGGCGAAGGTCTTCGCATAGCCGGTATTGCGTACGGCAAGCGGCCGGCGTTCCGCTTCATAGCTGTCGAGCAGCTCAGGATCCGCCTGGCCCTTGATCACCGCAGCCAGCTTCCAGCCAAGGTTGACGGCATCTTCGACCGCCGTGTTGTAGCCGAGTCCCCCGGTCGGCGTGAACAGGTGCACCGCGTCCCCACCGAGAAACACACGGCCTTTCTGGAAATGTTCCGCCACCAGCGAATGTCCAGCGGTCCACGTGCCGCGCGAAAGGATCTCTACCGGGATCGGTGCGCCTACCGCCGTTTGGAACATCACGCGCGCATCTTCTTCGGTGACCTGCTCTTCGCTCTCGTGCGGTTTCAATTGCGTATGAAAGGCGAACTCGCCCTTGCCATCGACCGCCGCCATGAACGCCCTGCGCTCCGGGTTGAAGCAGACATTCATCCATGCCGGCGCATGCCGCACCGCTTCATAAAACTGCGGCGCGCGTACATAGATGGCGTACATCCGTCCACCCATGAAATCGCGCACGACGCCGGTCTCCCCGGAATAGCGGAAGCCGAGTTGCCGACGTACCGCACTGCGCGGTCCGTCGGCGCCGACCAGGTAAGCGGCCGACAAGGTTTGCTTTGCACCGTCCGTGACGCGTTCGACATCGGCCTCGACGCGATCGCCAATGTCGCGGAATGCAGTCATGCGCCAGCCGTAGTTGACCGACACGCCGGGCAGCGCTTCCGCATGCTTGTGCAACACCGATTCCACATATTTTTGCGACACGCGATGCGGCAATTCTGCGGCACTCCAGGAGCCCGACAGCGAACTTGCCTTCGCTTTAGCTTCACGTGCAGTAGGCAAGCGGAAACGGCCCAGCTCATGTTTTGCATAACGGGTGAAGTAGGCGATATCCGTCGGAAAATCCGGCGGCAAGCCGAGACTGCGGATTTCATCGGCGAAGCCCAGGCGGCGGAAGTGCTCCATGGTGCGGGCTTGCGTGGCGTTTGCCTGCGGATTGAAGGCAGTGCCCGGTTTGTCATCGACCAGCACGACGGCAATACCGCGACGGCCGAGTTCGTTGGCGAGCATCAAACCGCATGGACCGCCGCCAATGACGATGACGGAAGTCTTTTCAGGCAGGGCAGGTGGTGCGTTTACATTCATCTTCAAACTTTTCGTGGTGCTGTGCCGTCGTATGCGTTTTGCAGAAGTGCGCGGATGGCCGCGCGTTCGACAGGGCGGGGATTCCAGTAGGGGTTGGCGCAAGCGAGGTCGGCCGCGCGATCGAGGTCGGTTTCCTGCATGCCGAGCGCACGCAGTGAGACCGGTGCGCCATTGGTCAGCGCGAGTTCACGGACGCCTTGTGCGGCGTCGTCGGTGCCGAGCGCGCGAGCAATCCGCTGCATCGCTTCCGGCGCGTGCGCAGCGTTGTAAGCCAATGCGTGTGGCAACACGACGGTATGCGTTTCCGCATGAGGCAGGTTGAAGCTGCCGCCGAGTGTGTGGCACAGCTTGTGATGGAGCGCCATGCCAACATTGCCAAGCACAGTGCCGCACAGCCATGCGCCATACAGCGCCTTGCTGCGGGCGTCTATATCGTCGGAGCGCGCGTGTATGCCAGGCAATCCCTGCGCCAGTGCGCGTATGCCTTCCTCGGCCATCAGGCTCATCACCGGATTGGTGTCTTTCGCATACAGGCCTTCGGCCGCATGAGCGATTGCATTGATGCCGCTGGTAATCGACAGGCCAACCGGCAGCGACAAAGTGAGTTCCGGATCGTAAATCACCGACTTCGGCAGCACGCGCGCATCGTTGCCGGTGCGCTTCATGCCGGCTTCGGTGATGCCATAGATCGGCGTCATTTCGCTGCCGGCGTAGGTGGTCGGGATCGCGAGGATGGGCAGGGTGCTGTCCGATTCCAAAGCGATTGCCTTGCCGAGGCCGACAGTGGAACCACCGCCGATCGCTATCGCGCAGTCCGCGCCGAGCGAACGAGCCAACTCTCGTGCCTCGCGTGCGACTTCGATCGGCACATGCATGGCAGCGCGGTCGAATATTCCGGCAACGCGTTCACCAAGGCGTGCCGCCAGCGCCTGTGCCTGGTCGCGTTGTTCGGGCGTGCTGAGCAATAGTGCGCGTTTGGCGCCGAGTGCGAGCACTTCACGCTCGAGGTGCTGCAGGCTGCCTGCGCCGAACACGACATGCGCCGGTCGGCCGTTGTATACAAATTCATTCATGATGCCCCCGCTTCCGGATTCAGCACGAAGTCGAAGTCAAGCGTGTAGAAGGGCGCCGGGCCGTCCTCATGGCGGACCCAATCGGCGACCAGCGTCGACCGCACGCCAAACACCGCATCCGAGTCGAGGTATTCGTCGCCATTACGGAAGACATGGGTGATCAGTGTCTGGTAGCCGGGCGCCTTGATCATGAAGTGCAGGTGCGCGGGCCGCCAGGAATGCCGGCCGAGGGCCTTCAGCATGCTGCCCACCGGCCCGTCGTTGGGAATCGAGTAGGGCTCGGCAAGAATAGAGCGGAAATTGAAACTGCCGTCGGCACGGCTGTGCAGGCGGCCACGTGCGCGATGCTGGTGTTCGCCCGGGTATTGCACATCGTAGTTGCCGTCTTCGTCCGACTGCCATACCTCGATCAGCGCGCCGGCCACCGGCGTGCCGTCCACGCCGCGGACAGTGCCGCTGACTATGCACGGCTCGCCTTTCGCGCCGTTCGAGATGTCGTCGCCATTGTCATAGTCCGGCGCGCCTTCGACAAAGAATGGACCGAATACGGTCGATTCGGTGCAGCCCGCCGGCTTGGTATTGTTCTGCGCGGTCACCAGCATCGACAGGCCGAGCGTATCGGACAGCAGGATAAATTCCTGGCGTTTGTCGTCGGTGACGTGCCCGACCTCGGTGAGGAAGCGGATCGCGGAAAACCATTCGTCTTCGGTGAGTCGAACGTCGCGCGCGAAAGCGTGCAGGTGCTGCACCAGGCTGGTCATGATCGTACGCAGGCGCTCGTCCTTGGAGCCGGAAATCGATGCGAGTACGGCCTGGGTGATGGTGTCTTCGTTAATGTTTTTCATTGGTCTCCTTGCGACATGACCGGTAATTAAAATTTTTCGACAACTATACGGCGCTATTCGTGGGAATCAAATAGCCCATTGTGAAAAATCTTTTCCATCTGGATTGAATTGTTCGTGCAGGTGGCGGAGACAGGCATTATTTCGAAGGCGGCGGAAAAGCTCGGCATGTCTGATCGAATGCCAGTTGGAACCCATCGCTCAGGTATCGCACGCCACGGAGCGTAATCCAAAATGCTCGACGAAGGGCAAAAAATCCGTGTCCGCAAAGTGAAGACTGCAGGACGCGCACGGCGCGCCCTGCAGTTCCGGTGCGCACGGCGCACCCTGCAGCGCGTCCGAATTCCCCGCTTTACGCCTACCGTGCGCCCAAGAAGGCTTCGCCCATAGTACGTCCCGAATCGGCGCCGGCGACGACCAGTTGCTGCCTTCCATCCGGCAGCCTGTATTCAAGTGCGATGCCCATCATGGACACGCCCGGCGACACGCAGGGGGCGGGCCCGTATACAAATGCCATGTCAAAGACATTCTTGCCTGACGCCCGCGGCGTCATGGTGCCGCTCAATGAACATCCTACGCCGACGGACCCTGTAAAAGCACCATTGGTCCCGATACTCAGCACAACCGCCATTCCCTGCATACCCCTGATATTCCATGCGCCAGTGATGTTTGCCGGGTTCGCGGCCGCGTGGAAGTTGTAGGGCGAACCTGGGGGCGGCGCACTGGTGAAGGTTAAGGTGCTTGATCCGGATGTCACTGAACCGTTGAGGCTGACGCCAGGTTTGAATGAAGCGCTCAGCGAGCCGGATTGCACCGTCCCGGTCGTCGAATAGTCCCTGACGTCCGGGGCTGAAAGACTGCCGTTGTTCAACGCACCATCGCCCTGGAAGAAGCCGACGGCGTACAGGTCTCGGCCAGCCGGGATTCCGTACATGATGTAGAACTCTTCGTCGTCCAGCACAAACATTGCGTGCGACAGGCCGTTCGACAGGCCGTTCGTCAGGCTTCCGGCATGAAGGCCATGGATGCCGGGGGTGGGCGGCGGTGCGAGATTATTGACGTCCCCGCCCGGGCCACCTATGCCATTGCTACGGCTACTGTCACCGACGCGAGTGTCGCCGCCCCCACCACCACCACACCCGGCTAACATTGCTGAAACCAGAAACGCTGCGCATCGGCTTGTCGTTTTGTTAACATCCATTTTGTCCCCCTGTTATAGTTGTTCGGGGTCAGTGACCATGCTGGTCAGGTGACTCTTGGTTACCAGAGTCAACTATAACCGGTCACTGTATATTGACGGTGATCAATAGCGTGCGTGGTAGAAATATTTTTGCATTTCAAGAGTGGAATTCACCTTCGCAATCATGATTACCTGATGAACCGGCAAGACCCGGTTCCCCACTGCGAGGCTATGAATGTATGTTCCGCATGAAGCGTTCAATCTCTGCAAAACTGAGCCTGCTCGTGCCGTAGCCGCCAGAAACCATCCCGCAGAGCAAGACCTGCTGGTGCCCGATATTCAACCGGGCAATGACGCTCCGCGCGCCGAAGGCCTGACCCCCGCAGAGAGGTCCGGCTTTGCCATCTGAAAGACCGATCCGACCAGGCAAGCGGATATGAAGCCCCGGGGCACGGGGCTTTTGTGTTGGAGGGGTGTTCAACATGCCGTGAGGCGACCGGACAGACCCGCGGCTTGTAATGCGTCCCGCATGACGGGATGGGGCTACTGTATCGTCAGTTTCTTCCCGCCACCGCCGGATTTCTTCGGCAACGTTAATACCAGTACACCGTTCTCCATCTTTGCTTCCGCCTTGCTTTCATCGACTTCCTGGGGAAGGGTGAAGGTGCGGAATTCTTCGCCGACGATGCGTTCCGAACGCAGCATGTTTCCTTGCATATCGGTCTTCTGCTCCTCTACGTTTGCCCTGATGGAAATCGTGTTGCCGTCAATCGCCACCGTGATGTCTTCCCGGTCGGCGCCAGGCACATCCGCTTTCAGTATGTAGGCCTGGTCGGTTTCCTCGACATCGACCCGCATGCGTGGCGCCTGCTCGAGGTCGCGCAGCACCGGCGCCAGCGAAAATCCTCTTAAAAAATCCTCTATGCCAGGGAATCCTCCTCCGCCTCCTGCGCGAACCATTTCGCCCATGTTAGAGCGTGACCTTTGCTGCATGCTGCCGCGAGCCATGATTAACCTCCAGTTCCGTATTCCATGCCAAAAAAATCGCCCTACGTTTCCAGCGTATGTTCGCCGCGACGCCGCAGGCGCTCACATCACACATCAGCATAGGCGATTATTTTCGATGTCGCTTCGATAATCATGTCGTCTATGCGCTCGGGCGCTGCGACGATCAAGGCGGAAAGGCCGGTGCGGAATATCCCTGTTCGCCCGGGCCGGGCGGCGGCGGCTTCCTTCCGAACAGCAGGCTTTGCGGCTGCTGTTCAATGCCCGCCAGAACGCGGTCTACCGTTCGCAAGCTGCGGGACAAATCATCGAGGACACTGTTTACATTCGGGAAGATAGCCTCAAGCGCGCGCCCTGCCTTGCCCAGGTCCTCAGCGCTTTTCCCTATGCGATCGAGAGCATCGACGCGCTTGCCTACATCCATCGTGAGGTTGTTGAGGTTGTCCAGCAGCGGGTCCAGCCGCTGTAATGTTGTGTCCGTGCGGGCAGCGGTCTTCGTCAGTGCTTTCACGGCGGACTGAAGATCCTCCGTCAACACGGTAAAGTTGGCCGACGCTGCGTTGATATTCGATATCGCTTCAGACAGCTCCGACAAATTCTCGTCATTCAACAGCATGCTCACGCGCTTTGCCGCCTGGGCGGTGTATTGCACCAGCTCTTGGCCGGAGCCGCTCACCTGATCGAAGACAGACGGTCGCATCGGGATACGTGCTGGTGTGCCTGCACTCGACGCGAGCCTCTCGGGCCGGCTTCCATCATCGTCAAGCTGGACAAATGAAAGCCCGGTAATCCCGAGGAAACCGAGTTGCGCATAGGTTCCCCTTGTCAAGGGCGTCGCTGGATCAACAACAATCCGCACCAGGATCAATCGTGGATCGTTATGCGCAAACCGGATGTCGCCGACCTTGCCGACATTGACGCCGCGCAGGCGCACCGGCGCGTTTTGCTGCAGGCCCGACACCGGGTACTTCGATTCCACGAGATAGTTGACTCGCTGGCCCGTGTCACCCGTCAGCCGGATGGCAACCACAGCCAATCCGATGCAGAGAAAAACCAGGAACAATCCTGCGGACAGGGCATGAGCGCGGTTCTCCATTAATGTCCTCCGTCGACGGCTACATGCGGAGTGATCGCGAGTTTGCGGCGGAAGTCCGCGACGTTTTCCTGTTCGCAGCGGCGACCGAGGAAAAAGTTCTCCACGAACGGGTGGTCGTAATGCACGACTTCCCACAGGGGACCGACTGTCAGCAAATGCTGGTCTGCCAGCACCGCCACGCGGTCGGAAAGAGCCATCACGGTATCCACATCATGCGTGACCATGACGACAGTGAGATTCAATGCATGCCGTAATGACTGGATGAGCTGCACGAAACCATGGCTGCGCTCGGGATCGAGCCCTGCAGTCGGTTCATCCAGGAAAAGGAGTTCCGGATTGAGCGCCAGCGCCCGCGCAAGTGCCACCCGTTTCACCATGCCGCCCGAGAGTTCCGCAGGCATTTTGCCCGCGCTCGCCGCATCGATCTCGACGAGCGCCAGCTTCATCATGACCAACTCGCAGATCACTTCTTCCGGCAGCGCTTTCAATTCGCGCAACGGCAAGGCGACATTGTCGTAGACGCTTAACGCCGAGAACAGCGCGCCTTCCTGAAAGAGAACACCCCATCGTTGCCGTATTTCACGCAGCCTGTCACCGGGACATCCTTGCAGCGGGCAACCGAACACTTTGACGCTGCCCCGGCTCGGCAATTCCAGGCCCAGCATGAGGCGCAGCATGGTCGTCTTTCCGCTGCCCGACCCGCCGATGATCGCCAGCACCTCGCCTCGCTCCACACAGAGGCTGATGTCGCGATGAATGATGGCGGAACCATACCTGGTCCAGACGTGTTCGAGACTGATGATGCAATCGGCCA
>JAQGMD010000205.1 GCA_028292565.1 Burkholderia sp.
GTGTATCGTATAAAACGACGTCAAATTGCCGTGTAATGCTGTCATTCAAAACAGAAAAGGCGGATCGACCGATGAGCTCCTCCGGGTTCGGCGGAAGCGTGCCACACTGAAGTACCGACAGATTTGCAAACAACCCGTCCTTGACGATGGTTTCCATACCCGCCCGTCCGGCGAGAATGTCAGATAACCCCTGTCCGTTTTTGAGACCGAATATTTTATGTTGGCGCGGATCGCGCATGTTTGCATCGACAATCAGCGTGCGCCGGTCCATCTGGGAGAACAAGACCGCAAGGTTTGCAACCAGCAAGCTGATTCCAACTCTGGGGCTGACGCCTGCAATTGCCAGTGCTTTGTGTCCCTTGCCAAACCAACGCAACATCAGTTCGGTGCGGAGAGCTCGCAGCGCATCTACTTCGGCGGTGAAAGGGCGGTACGCGGCCCCAAGTTCAAGGGGATATGGCCCTTGCCCGGATTGCAGATATGGATACTTGAACTGCCGTGCCAGAACTTGTTGAACGTCGAACGCGTTGATCAGGCCCAGTTGCTGCGCGACTTCGCCAAATCGCAATCCGAGTTGCTTTTGTAGACGGAGCACACGCACGATATCGTCCGGTGTGAGTTTGCCAAGCTCCACTAGGATATGTCCAATACTTGGCTCCCGGTCGGGATGAGCTGGTACGGCCGACACCTGAGGGACTGGATAATTCATCATCTGCTACCTTTCTCAGTTCAAACGCAACCGCCGTGGCACGAACAGTTTGGGAAATGCGAAGCGGCGGCCCTTGGGCAAGGCCCGATGCACTGCCCCGAGGACCGGCATTTGGAGTCCTTCAACCAGGTCGTCCGCAGTGCGCACGCGTCGATCAAGCATTTCGGCGAGCAATCCGAAGCTGAGTCCTAGCACGGTGCCAAGAAACACAGAAAGCAAGATATTGAGAAGCACCTTGGGATTCGCCGGTTCAAGCGGGGGAACGGCGGGGTCAAGCACCGCAACATCGACTTGATCCGCCTGGCCTTCCAGCCGCGTTTGGGTAAATCGCTGCGTCGTAAGTTCGTACGCTCGCTGTGCGTTCTCCACTTCCTTGCCCAGTACAGCCAACTCGTCGCGGGCGCGATTGAGTTCCAGCACCTTGGCTTTTTGCGCTTGTAGCGCGCTGCGCAATTCCGATTCCCGCCGGTGAAGAATCAAAGCATTATTGCCGACACCGTTCGACGTAGATTGGATATTGCGATTCAATTCCGCGCGCAGCTGTTCAATCTCCGCTTTCATTCCTTGGTACAGCGGATGGTTCTGTCCCAGTTTTTGCGAGATATCCGAAAATTTAGCCTCCATCTGTGCCAGCGAGGCCTTCAGATTTTGAACCAATGGGTTCGCCAGCACATCCGGAGATTCGCCGCCGTTCTCTCCAGTGGCCTGGCGGCGCCGCGACGCGGCTTCCATTAGCTGGGTTTGCACCAGGACCAATTGACTGGACAGATCGTTGAGCCGGGCCGATTCGACATCCAGCCTATTGTCCATACTGACAATGCCCTTCTCCTGCTGGTACTTGGAGACTTTGTTTTGGGCAGTTTCGAGATTCTCGCGCAGGACCTTGATCTGGCTGTTGAAGTACGTTGATGCTTTTTTCAACGGGTCGACCTTGAGCTGGACGGCTGTCTGCTGGTACTCAGCAGCGACGGCATTGGCAACAGCTGCGGCAAACTGTGGATCGGAACCTTTGAATGTGACTGCAAGGACGCTGCTTTCGCGGGAGGGTGTCACATCGAGATTCTTCAGCAGAAGTTCGGCCAGCCATTCGCGAATGTCGCCTTGGCCGCCTGTTGACTCGTAAAAATCGCGCTTCACCGCGTTGCCATCAGCCAGCTTCAAGGCGTCGACGACCTTCAACACAACATTTTTGCTGTTGATAATGTCGATCTGGGTAGCCATGTAGCCGCCTGTCAGCTGGGCCGGCAACACCAGTCCTGAAACGGCATCAATTCCCTTGTAATTGAGGATCAGCGTGGTAGTCGCCTTATACGTCTTAGGCAGGAGCAAGCTCACGACCAACGTGGTTGCTACAGTCATAAACAACGTGAAAAGGACAATCAAGCGGCGCGCGCGCAAGACTGTAAAAAGCTGGGTGAAGTTCATTGAGATATCTCTTGATCGGCTATGACGAGATGCTGGGAGACGGCCACGCCGTAATGAGTGAAAGGGCCGGCATTAAAACAGGCTTTCCTGAACGTACACGACATCTTCCGGACTAAGAATGTCGTCTTGTTTCACCTCAATCGTTTGCAGCTTGCGATTGGCGTCCCGTCGCTTTATGCGCATGCCCCGTTCGGTGCCACGCGGCGTTAAACCGCCGCCGGCCGATAGCGCTTGCAGTACCGTCATGTTTCGCTCCAGCCGGTATGCTCCCGGGCGTTGCACTTCGCCGTATATATAAAACCGCGGCGCACGTTCAACGTAAATGACGTCACTGCCGGCGAGTTCGAAGTTCTTGGCCATGTCCCCGGAACGCATCATGTCTACTAGGTCGACGGTGTCCTTACTGGTTTTTCCGTTGCGACTGCGAACGAGCGTAATCATGTCCCCACCTTCAACGTTTATTCCGCCAGCCTGGGCGATCAGATCGGTCAGACTGCGTCGCCCGTCAAGCGGATAGCGCCCGGGCTTATTGACCTGACCGAGCACAGAGACCTGTTCGCTTTGCACCAGGGTGACAATTATGTTGACCTGCGGCTTTCGAACGAAACCACCGCTCTCGAGCAGGCCCGCGACTTTATTCTCCGCAGCGTATGCCGATAGCCCACCCACCCGCACTTCACCAAGCAACGGGTAGGTGATGGTTCCGGTGTCGCTCACTCTGGTTTCCAGCGAGAGATCCGGATTGCCGAACACGGTCACTTTGATCATGTCGCCAGGACCCAGACGTGCCTCGGCGCCGATTGCGCCGCCAACCCACGCGGACAAGAGGAGCGCCGCGAGCCAAATAAAAAAGTTTTTCATGTTCCGTCTCAACCCGTACGTCGAAAACAGCAATTGACGCTTCTTCCCCGATGTCGCCGAATTTACGGTAATCGGGGTCCGCGTTGTATAGCCCACTGCGTTGTAAGCTACTTCAATCCGGCGACACCGCGTTCGATATGATTATTGGGAGCAGCGGGAGCCACCTTGGTGTCGCCCTCGCGAGTCTTGCTGCCCTCGCCAGCCTGCGCGGGCTGGTTCAGGTATTCAATCTTCGCCGCCGCACGCAAGCGTGCAATCTCGGACCGCTTTGCGTCCTCGCGCTTTTTATTGATCAGGAATTGTTCGATCTGTTTTTCGGCGACCGCGAACTCCACCGGACTGTCCTTGACGTCATTGATAAACATCAGGAGGCTACGTTCGCCCTGCTTGACAATAATGGACTGACCCTTCTGCATTGTTTGCAGCTTGGTCGCCATCTCGAGCGGAACGTCTGCAGTAGTGCGTGTGGTTTGACGCCGCCCAAACTGGATATTGCGGGCTTCAAGCCATGCGATCAAATCCTCGATCGACTTGACCGTGTCCATTGCCGCCTGCAGGTTCGCATTCACCTCTTTGCTGTCGACCAGCAGCTCCTTCATGTCAAACACTTTACGTTTCGTGAAAAAAGCTGGGTTCTCAGTGAAGTACGCTTGGATCTCGGCGCCGGCCGGCTTCGTCATATTGGCAAACAGGTTCTTCAGGTACGCCTGTGCCAGTATCTGTGCCCTAGCGCGCTCGATCGCCTGCATCACCTCAGGACCTCGGTCCAGTTTGTTGCGAGCCGCTTCCGCCTGCAGCAACTGGCGATCGATCAATCCTTCCAGTACCTGCTTGCGTACGGATTCGTTCGCTCCATCCATACGTGCCAGCTCATCATTGAACTGGTGCACCGTTACTTCATCACCGCCCACTTTGACAAGAGCCTGGCCTGGCTTAGCATCCTTATTGCCGCAGCCTGATATCACTACCGTGCAAAGCAGCGCCACAAGAGCGGGAAGCAGACGCATACGAGGCGCCGAAGTATTAACGCTAATCGAAAGCGGGACATCACAGCAGTTCAAGATATTGCTCCTTCAATATTGGCTCACGGGGTGCTTCACGGCACGGCGCTTAAGAGCGTCGGCCGGCAATTTGTTTCAAGTCCCACAATCTGAGCGGTGGCTCGGAGCGTCGCAACTGGTAAGCGATGAACCCCATGCCGAGAAGAATCAACGCCCAACTCTCTGGCTCCGGGACACGCGAAAGTCGTCCCGCGCGCAATTGATATAAGGTGTCGATATCAGAAATTTCGGAACCGCTATCCAACGCCTTATATGGCCCCGCACCGGCGTGCGACGAAAAAGATCGAGAGCCAATTCGCGTATCGAGTACCGTCCACGCAGAGTCTTGATCCGCTGTTTTTGAAGGTACAGGCAGCATCCTCGCCTCGTTGGGGGATGAGCGGTTACTCGGTTTGGGCGGCACCGTCTCGAGGGGTGCGCCGTAGAGGTACCCCTCCCGCCTGCGCTCTGTATCGGCGACACCCGGAAAATGGTCAAGATTGAAAATCGCATGATCGCCTGGGGCAGCGTCGACGCCAGCGGACGGTATCGAATCGGCAGTGGCGCAAGCAGCAGTGCTTAACATCACGACTGCAAGCCATAGTTGAATAGACTGCATGAATTCCCCAAAAATCGAATACATTTTTCGCCTCGGCTCAGCGTCATGGCGCTGCGGACAATGTCACCCTTGCCAATATTGCAATAGTATCAACTATTCTACGATAGAAATATCCTTTTAGTAATATTTTATCGGCTTTTTATCGCGAGTATTGCAACATAACGTTGAACAAGAGCCGTGCAGGCGTACGTTTAACCCCGCAACCAGGACGAAGGACGACGGAATGCGGTTACGTCCCAAGTGAAGTCCTGTGCCGTCAATAAGCGTCGTCTCGGCCTAAAAACACATTAAAAGTGCGCATGATGATCCATAGGTCTAACGCAAGTGACCAACTGCGCAGATAGTCCAGGTCATACTCAATCCGAGCCTTCATTTTCTCAAGCGTGTCCGTTTCGCCGCGCAATCCGTTCACTTGCGCCCAGCCGGTAATGCCCGGTTTCACCTTGTGCCGGAGCATGTACCCCTTGATCAGTTTTCGGTAGAGCTCGTTATGCGCGACCGCATGCGGCCGCGGACCTACCAGGCTCATCCGGCCCTGCAGTACGTTGATAAACTGCGGCAACTCATCGAGTGAGGTGCGCCGAAGAAAAGCGCCGAGTCGTGTGACCCGCTGGTCATTCTTTTGTGCCTGCACGATCGTCGCACCATCCTCACAAACCGTCATTGAACGGAATTTGTAGACCACAATGTCCTCTCCGTTCAGCCCGTAGCGGCGCTGTTTAAAAATCACCGGCCCGGGGGAGGAAAGCTTCACTGCAAGCGCTATCAGCAGCATAACGGGCCCTAATACCAACTGGATAAGTGACGCGAACACGATGTCGCTGGAGCGCTTGATCACGCTGTTGAGGCCGGTGAACGGGCTCTCACAAACTGCGACAACCGGCACTCCACCGACAAAATCGAAGTGCGCCCGCAGGATGTCGAAACCGTACACATCAGGCAAGAAGTAAATCGAGGCGGTGGTATCCTGCAACGCATCTACCAGTTCTCGAATTCGAGGCTGCGCCGCCATCGGCAAGCTGATGAAAATCAGCTTGATGTTGTGCTCGCGCACATATTCGGCCATATCAGCGATTTTGCCCAGCAGCGGCGCATCGATTTTCGCCTGGTCCCGAGGCATGGCGCGATCTTCAAAAAACCCACGAACGTCCATGAACAAATTTGGATGCTCCTTGATTCGCTCGGCGAGATTCGCGCTGGCGTCATTCGTACCGACAATCACCACGGAACGCACCCCACCCGTCTTGCGCAAATCAGACGTCATGATGTGTACCGCAAGATGGCTCGCCAGCAGGACGAACGGTGTACCGATGAACCAGAGCGCAAGTAAATTGGGAGAATATTGGTAGGAAAGTCCCGTCGCATGCCCGATTACAAACATCACGGCGACGATTACGGCCCAGCCGACGAAAACGTCGCGAGTACACGCCATCAAGCGGCCACTACGCCACGAGCGATAGGGATCGATCTGATCGTAGACATGCGACGCAACGAAAAAAACGATGACCACCAGTGCAAGGTCGTACCCCGTAAAAGCCTCGTCGTGGATATGTACTAGCAGATACCACATTCCGAGAATAATCAGCGGGTATACCAAACGCTTAAAGACGGAGACCAGAGGAATGTCGTTGATAGTCATGATCCGGATACTCAGAATTCGTAGCTGACGTTAACCGTCGCGCCATTGGCCCGAAACCCAGTGTAGGGAACGCTGGATGTTTGGCGGTCGCGGTATAGCGACAACTGCAGTTTTAGCTGCGGCACAGGCAGGTATGTGAACGCGAGTGACGCATGGTGGAAAGTGTCTACCCGATTGGCAAATGTCGCCCCAACCAAGGAGGCAGCGCCATTAAAATCGCGTTTTTCGCGCTTGATCAATGCATTCACTCGAGCCTTCGCTGTCACGTTCCAGGCAGGCGCCACGCTGATGCCGTGGTTAACCGTATGGCTGGTCGTCAGATCCTGGTACGAGCTGGTCTCTCGCCAGGCGTTGACGCCAACGCTTGTCTTGCCGGTCGGCGTCCATGTCGCAATCGCACGCGCATTCAAACCGCTGAAGTCGCGTCCCGGCATGAAATCATATTTGCGCTGAACATGACCTCCCAGAAACTGAACCCGTGTTTTACCGGTGGCTGCCCAGTCCACTTTCCCCATCAATTCGTTTTGGTCGTAGCTGTTGTCGACGAGTAGTGTTCCGATCCGCTCCTGGTTTGGGAACCCGCCGTGCACCCGTCGCGCCTGAATACCGAAGCTGCTTTGGCTCGGCGCCAAGTAGTCCAGTCCGACCTGGGTTGCATCTTCATTACGATCACCGACCCGCTGTGACGCTAGGTCATGGGTGAGCTCGTACCGGGTAAACCCGCCGCGCAAGCGCCAGCTCGGATGGAAGCGCCATGATGCGTCGACAAACCGCCGCTGCTGAAGGCGCAGATTAGGTTCGCGGCGATGAAAATCCACGAATGGCGTCAGCGACTTCGCATAGCTAGCTCCGAGATTCCCCTCGAAGCGCTCACCGAGGTGCCAGTTCCACTGCGCCGAGAAGTCTTTGTCATCATGATTGAGCTCGCTGAAACGGGCGAACGTAACGTGGCTCATGCTGAACCTTGCGCTTAACAATTGCTGACCGACGTTTTTATTCACGTTTATCCCGATTTCGGCGCGGCGTGAAGCGTCAGCCAGTTGATCCGTTCCGATCAACATGCGCGCGGCCTGTTCGTCATAGAGGCGCAGCAAATTATCGTCGTACTGCCACGAGTACGACGCGTACGGGCTGAACAAATCTTCCGCCGCGCCGAGTGCAGGCAAGCACACTAATGCGCCCACCACAGGTGCGAGAGAACGCAGCAGTTGACGAGGGGACGGCGACCGCTCTCGCAATGGCCGTTTCCTTTTTCTCGCGGGTAGTTGTTCCGCTTGCGTCGGCGGCGAAATCGTTATCATCATGTTGATTGCCATCTTTTGTTAACCGCTCACCAGTAGGTCCAGCTTCCTGTGTTTAACACCCAGATTCCAAGTAGCGCATTCGCGACCGCATGTGCGGTGACAGCGCACCATAGCGAGCCGGTGCGCATATATAAAGTATTGAAGGCGGCGCCTGCGATCAGTCCGGCAAACCAAAAGTGATGCTCAATCGCGAAAAACAGCGCCGAGAGCGAAAATGCGACAAACGTGACACATGCCGGCTGTACGCGGAGAAAATCGTGGTTGACCAACCAGCGCAACAGGAATGAGCGCCAGAATAACTCTTCCATTATGGGTACGACGAGTGCGGCGCCCCCCAGCCGTACTGCAACGAGCGCCCAGTCGAGACTCTCCTCGCGTCCGGGATCAAAGCCGCCATGCGTCCCAAGTGTCATCCACTCGGCATCAAGTGTGACCCACACCACAAACACCAGGGTACCGCTGACCAGCCCGAGTGCGAGGGTGTGAAACGACACTCTCGTCTGCCCACGCAGCTCGTGATATGTGGCCCAATAACGCCACAATAAAAGCGCAACCAAGGTGACCTTCGCCGGATATAGCCAGAGGAGTTCCTGCGCCTTCCAACCCAATCTCTCCAGTAAGTCCGCAAGCACCATGAACAGTACGTAAGCGCCGAATGGCGCTATACGCGCCATCACATGCCGATCGACACCGTGAGCGCCAAGTTTGACCCGCGTGCTGCTGAGACCACTTTTCTTCATGGGAGAACCTTACGCAATGTGGACGCCAACGGTTTCGGCGAAGGCGCGGCTGTAACGCCAGACTGCAGCAGCGAACGGAAGCACAATGGCGTTCGGTAGTGACCCATCCTGGTGCGAGAGCGACAATCGGACGCCTTCATTCGTGTTCCTATCTGTGATGGTCGGTCCATTGATTACCGGAGCGCCTCTTTATGCGTGCGCAGGCATGTTTTGCCGCGTCCGAGCGGCTGATGCCGGGCCGTCGTCGACGTTCATCTTCGATCAGGCGTTGTGCTGCAGCTTCGTTGCCAGAGCATGCTGAAAGCAACCGTGATTCGTGATGACGCGCCAGCCGTGCTTTGGGGTCGACTGCGCGTTTAGTCGCAATCCATTTGGATACGCAGACCCACATCAGGCCCGCGCCAAGGACAAGAGCAACAACGAAATAAAAATAATTCATACCCCACCCCATGGTGACACTGCTGCCTGATTCTGAAACGGACGCTCATTGGTATCGGTGGTAAGCCGCTATACCATCGTTTGATCGCATTGCAGTCATTGGCCACACATCGCGAAACGATTTATGACCTTTGCCCGGATAATCGCTTTGGTATGGTGTTCCCGCGAAACGCGCAATTGCCTGCTTCAGGGAAGCCTCGGGTTCATTGATGACGACAGCCCAGTCCATGAACGATGTATGTGTCATTGCCGTCCACGTCGCAAACCGAGTGAATGGTTCGCAAGTAAGCGAGGACAACACTTTTACACATCTGGTTTACGAACGATCGGTATCGCCGTTGAGGGAGTGAGCAACGTTGACTCCTTCAACGCCCTATGGAAGTATCCGATTCTCGCAACCCAAGAAAACTTACCCCTTTTATTCGACCGCGGCCTGCATGCGAGACCTTAGACCCGCGAATCGCAGGCGACGTCATCGCGACGGCGTCGCGCGACGAAGCCCATAACAGCCAGACCGGACAGCATCATCGCGTAGGTTTCGGGTTCCGGAACTGGAGATACAGTCATACCTGCGAGATAAAACTGATCCGCCTTGGCGCCGCCGAACTCGAATGTGAATTCTTGTCCAACCAAATTGTTTGAACCCAGATCGATCACACCCGCCAGCTTTGTCGACGCCCCATTCAGCTTGAACGTTGCGTTCGGCGTCCAATGATTGATGTGATGCCCCTCCGAACTGATCGACAACCCCTCCAGCTTTACCACCCGGTCGAATTTCATCACTAGTTTCTCGCTCGTGGTCACGTTGTCGTCGCTCGGGTCCCCCTTCTTGTGATAAACGCCCAAGCCGGCGCCAAGTTGTTTAGCGGCGTCATACTTGTTGTCATGGTCCTGCACAACCGTGGCGATCTTGCCCTTGTACCAACCAGTCGCCGTCACGTCGACACCCGACGAAACGTATTTCAGGTCGCCGCCAAACTTGCCCTTGTCGATGTTGCTGCTGCAGATATCGCCCTTTGTGCAATTCCAGTAACCGCTCGATAGCGTCTCATTCGGAAGAAAGCCGCTGAAACCGGTCCCGCTCTGGTAGGTTAAATTCGAAAAATCAAAAACGGCTACGGCTGACGCCGCCTGACCGGCGACAGCACTTAAAAGGGTTGCCAGAAGAAGGTTTAAGGTTTTCATATCGGAACCATGTCGTTTAAGTAGCAAGACAATAGACGATTTGACAACATTTGACAACTATCAAAGTGCCTGCAACGCAATGCGCGTACCGGCTGACGCTTTGATGAAACAAGAATTGGAGAACTGCAACTTCGGACTGACTTGGCCACGACGTCCGCGACATGCTGGTGAAATAATGTCGACAAGAGTCGATAGTCAACCCTCACGCGCTGAACTGCCTCGCAACCACCCGGACCTGATCGCCATGGCGGCCGCGATAGTGCATCTCATATTCATGGGATGGCAGAAGAGATAGCCGTAGGGTGTAATGCAATTGAAAACTAACAAAACAAGGATCAGAACGAAATAGTCAGTTCTTCCACACAAAGGAGACAAAATGCAAAAGCAAATCTTCGCCTCACTCCCCCTGCTCGCTGGCATCGCTCTGTGCGCGGGTTCCGCCATGGCCGCGGATCTGCGACTCATGACCGGACCGCAGGGCGGCGTCTGGGTGCCGTTGGGCGGCTCGCTCAAGAACATGTGGGAAAAAGCCATTCCAGGCCTGACAGTGCAGCCCCTGCCTGGCGCCGGCATCGCGAACGTTCGGGGAATTGATGAGGGCAAGGCCGACGTCGGCTTCGGTAACAGCATCACCTCGGTGGATGGCATAAACGGCGCACCGCCCTACCCGCAGAAGGTGACCAAAGTGTGTCAGATCGCGAACCTCTACCCGCAGTACTTCCAGATCGTCGCGCTCGCCGACTCCGGCATCAACACAATAGCGGACATGAAGGGCAAGGCCATTGCAGTCCAACCCAAAGGCAACACAGCCGAGCTGATTTCCCAGCACATGCTCAAGGTTGGCGGCCTCAGCACGCAGACCACCAAAGTCAGCTACGTCAATTCTTATACCGACGCAGCATCCTTATTGAAAGACGGCCACGCGCATGTGTTTACCCTGGGGACCACCATCCCTGCATCCTCAGTTATGGATGTGGCCGCCGGCCGTGATATCAGAATGGTCCCGATGACGGCAGACCAGGTCGCGGCGATGAGAAAGATCAA
Organism: Burkholderia sp.; assembly: GCA_028292565.1. The sequence continues at coordinate 11,005 of JAQGMD010000205.1, forward strand.
TCCCGGCTATACCAAAGGTGCGATCAAGGCCGGCACCTATCCCAAGCAGCACAAAGACGTTGACGCCATCGTTTATTCCGCACATCTGGTAGCCGCGTGCTCACTGCCTGAACAACAGGTCTACACCATGGTGAAGACCATGGTTGCCAACCTCCCGGATCTTGTGGCAATCAACAAAGCCATGGACGGCCTGACGCCGAAAATGATGGCCGAAGACATCGGCGTGCCCTTCCACCCTGGCGCGGCGAAATTTTACAAGGAAGTCGGAGCGATGTAGCGCGAGTGTTGCGCAGTCACGCCTAATAGCACTATCCCTCCGCAACCGCGGGGGGATTTTCTTGCCAGGGACTCCAACATGATTCTTGAATCTGCCACTCGCCGCATAGCTGGCGCCGTCGCAGTCGCCATGTCGCTCTATCACATGTGGGCCATTGCTTTTGCTCCGCCTGAAGCACTAATTTTTCGTGGCACCCATTTGCTGTTTGCCCTGGTACTGGTATTTCTGTTCTATCCGCTGGCGAGCTTTGCCGATGGGAGGCGCGGGCTCCGGTGGCTCGATGGCGCAATAATCGCCGCCAGCATCGCCGCCATTGGCTATCTCTTCGTGACCTACGAAAGCATCACCAATCGCATCATCTACATCGATGATCTCACTGCGCTGGACAAAGCCATGGCGGTGATCACGATCCTGTTGGTACTCGATGCGACACGGCGGGTGATTGGCTGGGCGCTGCCCATCACGGCGCTGGTCTTTCTCGTCTACGCCATTTTCGGCACCGACATCAAGATGCCCATACTTCTCGAGCAGATGTATCTTTCGACGGAAGGCATATTCGGGTCCACGCTCGGGGTATCCGCCGCGTATGTCATTGTGTTCGTACTGTTCGGCAGTTTCATGGAAAAGTCGGGCACAGGAAGACTCTTCATGGACTTTGCCCTGGCTATTACCGGCCACACCGCCGGCGGCCCGGGCAAGGTGTCTGTGGTCAGTTCGAGCCTGTTCGGCACGATCTCGGGCAGCGCGGTGGCAAACGTCATGGTGGACGGTCCGATGACCATCCCTCTCATGAAGCGCTCCGGCTTCAAGCCAGCCTTCGCCGCAGGTGTTGAAGCAACTGCCTCCACGGGAGGGCAAATCATGCCTCCTATTATGGGTGCAGCAGCCTTCGTGATGGCCGAGTATCTCGGGGTGAGCTATTTCCAGGTCACTGTCTGGGCCTGGATTCCGGCACTGCTTTTTTACGTCGCAGTGTTCGCCGCCGTGCATTTCGAGGCCAAGCGTGTCGGACTGTTGGGTGTGCCGCGATCCGAGCTACCCCGCCTTGGTGCAGTGATGAGGGAGCGAGGTCATTTGTTCATCCCTATTTTTATCATATTGGGGGGCATGGCCCTATCCTATTCCGCGCCGCTTTGCGCACTTGTCGGCGCAATCTCCTGCCTTCCGGTCGCCTTGATGCGCAAGTCCACGCGCATAGACATTCGTTGGAAATCCATTCTCGATGCGCTTGAGGGCGGCGCCAGGGATGCGCTATCGGTGGCCATGGCGTGCGCCTGTGCCGGCATCGTCATCGGTGTGATCTCGCTCACCGGGCTCGGGATTACCTTTACGCAGGGTGTCGTGGCGCTGTCGCAAAACAGCCTGGTGCTGGCGCTACTGCTCACCGCCATTGCGGGCATCGTGCTCGGGATGGGTATGCCGACCACGCCCGCCTATATTGTGATGGTCTCTCTGTTGGTGCCCGCAATCATCAAGCTCGGCGTGATGGTGCCGGCCGCACACATGTTTGCGTTGTATTTCGCGGTTCTGTCGGCTATCACCCCGCCGGTGGCGCTCGCGGTTTTCGCCGCGGCAGGTCTTGCCAAGGCAAACATGTGGCAGGCAGGCTGGGAGGCGGTGCGCATCGGCGCAGCCGGCTTTGTCGTGCCCTTCATGTTTGTATATGAACCGGCTCTGCTGGCGATAGGCGACTGGCCAACGATAGCGCAGGCGGTGTGCACGGCTTCGCTGGGCTGTATAACGCTCGCTGCAGGTCTTTTCGGTTATCTGGCACGACCCTGCCGTCCCTGGCAGCGCGTTGCGCTAATCGTGGCCGCCTTGCTGATGATTAAACCGGGCTGGATTACCGACGTCGCGGGGATTGGCTTGTTAGCCGCCGTGCTGGCAATCCAGTTGCTGGTTGACCAGCGTCGGGTCAAACCAGCAGAAGGGACGTAGTCAAAAGGAACCCAAGCGTTGCTCCTGATACATGTTCGAATGTCACGCACCGATAATTCCGGAGACGCCTACATGTGCCCTTCGTCGTGCGCTATGCTGTAACTCCGGCCACATAATGCAGGGCCGGCGCGCGCCTCAAGTCACCTTAAAGCCGCGCAGCAACGACATCGCATGAAAGGCAGCGTATGTACTCTCTCAACGTCATTCGTGAAGCCGCCGTGGAGGCGTTGGACGACAGCGAAGACGACAATCCGGATGCCTTGGCAGCGTTTCACAGAATTGCCGATCCTCGAACCGTGCTGGAACTGCTTGAGCTTGCCGAGACGTCTACTGCAAGTGATGAAATGAAGCAGTTGATCCGAGACCTGGCGACTTATGTCGAAAAAGTCGCGGATGTGAGCAGCGCGGCCAAGCCGCTGGAACAAAAGGAACTCATCGCAAGATTCCATCGGCTTCTCGATATCGCTGGCCATTGAACCTGCCGCGCAATCAGGAGAAAGTGTTATGAAAATCATCGGGATCGCAGGCAGCTTGCGGGCCGCTTCGTTTAACGCAGCACTTCTGCGTGCCGCCACCGGGTTGATGCCGCCGGATGCAAGCCTCGAAATCGCAACCATCAGGGGTATTCCGCTCTACGATGAAGACATCGAGAAAAACGAGGGAATCCCCGATGCGGTGACGGCACTGAAAGAACAGATTGCTACGGCGGACGGGCTGTTATTAGCTAGCCCTGAGTACAACAACTCCATGCCCGGTGTATTCAAGAACGCGATCGACTGGTTGTCGAGGCCCCCGGCTGACATCCCACGGATTTTTGGTGATCGTCCGGTTGCCCTCATCGGAGCTTCCCCGGGTGGTTTCGGTACGGTGCTTGCTCAGAATGCCTGGTTGCCAGTACTACGGACGCTGGGTATGCAACCCTGGTTCGGCGGACGGCTGATGGTGTCGCGCGCAGGCAAAGTGTTCAACGAAGCCGGCGAACTCATGGACGAGCAGGTGCGGGGGCAACTCGAACAGTTTCTTCATGGGTTTACCGGATTCGTCAGCGGCCGGGAATGATGTCCGCCTATTTGCCGGAGGCCGGGGTCACCCGCCACACCGTATTACCCACGTCATCGGCGACCAGCAAGGCACCGGTTCGATCCATCGCCACACCGACCGGGCGGCCGAGTGCATTGCCTTCGGCGTCTACGAAACCGGTCATTACGTCCTCAGGCAGTCCAGACGGACGACCATCAGCGAATGGCACGAAGATGACCTTATAGCCGCTCAGCGGCTTGCGATTCCACGAGCCGTGCTGGCCGACGAATGCCCCACCGGCATATCGCTGCGGTAGCAGCCTGCCTTCGTGGAAAACAAGACCAAGCGACGCGGTATGTGCACCGAGCGCATAGTCCGGTTCAATTGCAGCGTTAACCAGATCCGGACGCGCCGGCTTCACTCTTTCATCCACATGCTGTCCGTAGTAACTGTAAGGCCAGCCATAGAAGCCGCCGTCTTTCACCGATGTCATATAGTCCGGCACCAGGTCGCTCCCCAGTTCGTCACGCTCATTGACGGTGGTCCATAGCGCACCGCTTTGCGGCTGCCATGCCAATCCGTTCGGGTTGCGCAAGCCGGAGGCAAAGACACGCGTACGCCCTGTCGCCGGATCAATCTCGAGGATCGCGGCGCGGTTGATTTCGTTCTCGATCCCGTTTTCGGCGACATTGCTGTTGGAGCCAACTGTCACGTACAGTCGCTTGCCGTCACGGCTGGCGATGACATTTTTGGTCCAGTGGTGATTAATCGGGCCGGCCGGAAGGTCGGCGACCTTCGTACCGGGAGCAGCTATCCGGGTTACACCTTCTTTATATGGAAAACGCAGTAACGCATCCGTCGCGGCGACATAGAGGCTTTCGCCGACCAGAGTCATGCCGAACGGCGAATTGAGTCCATGCAGGAAAATGGTCCGTGTTTCAGGCATACCGTCGCCGTCCGCATCCCTCAGCAGCGTGACGCGGTTGGCACTCGGGACGGCGGCGCCTGCGCGCTTCATTACCTTCTCCATGAACCAGCCACGGATGCCGTCGGCACCCTCGGGTTTCGGTGGCGCGTTTGTTTCTGCTACCAGCACGTCTCCGTTTGGCAGCACGTACAACCAGCGCGGATGGTCGAAACCGACAGCAAATGCGCTGACCGACAACCCGGGTGCCGCTGTTGGTGTTGCTCCCGCAGGCCACCCTTTCGCGGGCGCGATTTGAACGGTAGGTATCGCGCTGCGGTGCGGTGCCGGCAACTCCGGCTTCGGCCCAATGCCAGCGGACTCCGGAAGCTTCGCGGTATCACCGCACGCGCCCAGGCTCAGCACCACCGCGGCATATGTGAAGGTTGTGGCAGGTAACCGTCGCTTAATCATCCTGCTCAGACCGATCAGTAACTCGCAAGTTGCGTGAAGATCAAGATTTTCAACGTCGCAGGCTTACCCTCCGACACGCCTCCGCGGTGCGCGCACCGCCATCGCGCAACCATGCTGCCAGTCTGGCAACATATCGCACCAAAGAGATACGCTTGACTGCCATCGCGCACTTAATCGCACCGGTATCTATCAAAGCGTCGCACTTAAGTGCGCGTTTCTCGTGGCACACATTCTGCTAAAGCTCAAAAGCGAACATTCGCACCCTTCGACCACCTCATGTAGGAGCAACTCATGTCCCGTCGCACCCTCCTGAAAGCGACCGCCGCCGGCGCTTTGATACTTGCTGCTTCTGCCTGGATGCCACAGGCTATGGCCGCCGACACCATCAAGGTCGGTATTCTCCACTCGCTATCCGGAACGATGGCGATCTCTGAAACGTCATTGAAAGACGTAGCCTTGATGACGATCGAAGAGATCAACGCCAAAGGCGGCGTAATGGGCAAAAAGCTCGAAGCCGTCATCGTCGACCCGGCCTCGAACTGGCCGCTGTTTGCAGAAAAGGCGAGGCAACTGGTTACGCAGGACAAAGTCGCAGTGGTGTTTGGCTGCTGGACCTCGGTATCGCGCAAGTCGGTGCTGCCCGTGTTCAAGGAATTGAACAGCCTGTTGTTCTACCCGGTGCAGTATGAAGGCGAAGAACTCGAGAAGAATGTGTTCTACACCGGCGCAGCACCGAATCAGCAAGCGATTCCGGCGGTTGAATACCTGATGTCGAAGGAAGGCGGCGGCGCCAAGCGTTTTGTCCTGCTTGGCACCGACTATGTCTACCCACGCACCACCAACAAGATACTGCGCGCCTTCC
>JAQGMD010000222.1 GCA_028292565.1 Burkholderia sp.
TTGTATCCGGGGGATGTCTCGTAGTTGCTCCAAATGCTGTCGACATAGTCAGGGGTTGTGCCACCGGCATGGTTCCATCCCTGGACGGAAAAAAGAGACTATGAGGGGGTGTGCCGGATCGGGCTATGCGTTTTGTTGCAACGATTGCAACCGGGCGTGGCGGAGGGGAACGGGAGTTCAGGTGAGTGCGGAAGTGACCTTCAATACTTCCTCGGCGGTGGTCATGCCTTCCGCGATCTTCATCGCGCCCGCCACCCGCAGCGGCTTCAGTCCGTCCGCCATGCTTTGCTGCCGCAGCGCATGGATGTCCGTTTCTTCCTTGATCAGCTTGGAGAACGGTTGCGAAACAGTCAGCAACTCGTAAAGCCCGGTACGGCCCCGATAGCCGGTCTGGCGGCATTCCGGACAGCCGACCGGCCGATAAACGGTGGCGGGTTTCGGGATGCTGCGGCCTTCGCAGAGGCTTTGCCAGACGTCGTCCATCATTTCCTCGCCCGGCGCTTTGCAGTCGGGGCACAAGGTACGTACCAACCGTTGCGCCATGATGCCGATCAACGTCGTTTCGAGCAGGTAGTAGGGCACGCCCAGTTCCAGCAGGCGCATGACCGCGGATGGCGCGTCGTTGGTATGCAGTGTCGATAACACCAGGTGGCCGGTCAGCGCGGCCTGGATGGCCATCTCCGCGGTTTCGAGGTCGCGGATTTCGCCCACCATGATGATGTCTGGATCCTGCCGCATCAGCGCGCGCACGCCATCGGCAAACGACAGGTCTATGCCATGCTGGACCTGCATCTGGTTGAACGATCCTTCGACCATTTCAATCGGGTCTTCCACCGTGCAGACGTTGACCTCCGATGTCGCAAGCGCTTTCAAAGTGGTATAGAGCGTGGTGGTCTTGCCGGAGCCGGTAGGACCGGTGACCAGGATGATTCCATGTGGCCGGCTGGTCAGGTGGTCCCAACGCTTCGCGTCGTCCGGTGGAAAGCCGAGTTCAGGCAGGGTCTTGACCACTACCTCCGGATCGAAAATCCGCATCACCAGCTTTTCGCCGAAGGCGGTAGGCAAGGTCGACAGGCGCAGTTCGATCTCCTGTCCACCGGCGGTGCGGGTCTTGATGCGGCCGTCCTGCGGGCGGCGCTTTTCGATCACGTCCATGCGGCCCAATAACTTGATGCGCGCGGTCATGGCGATCATGACAATCGCCGGCACCTGATATACCTGGTGCAGGATGCCATCGATGCGGAACCGGATCGCGCCCATGTCGCGCTTCGGTTCAAGATGGATATCCGATGCTCGCTGCTCGAACGCGTATTGCCATAGCCAGTCGACGATGTTGACGATGTGCTGGTCGTTGGCGTCGACTTGCTTGTTGTTTTTCCCGAGTTCGACCAGTTGCTCGAAATTGTTGCGCAGTGCGAGGTCCTGGCCGTTCGATTTATGCGCGCCCTTGATCGACTTGGCGAGCGTAAAGAACTGCGACGTATATTGGGCGATGTCGAGCGGGTTGGCGATCACCAGCCTGACGTTGCGCCGCGTGACCTTGGAAATTTCCGCTTCCCATTCGCTGATGAACGGCTCGGCTGTGGCAATGACCACCTCGGTCGGCGTCATCTCCAGTGGCAGGATGTTGAAGCGGGCCGCATAGGTCGCCGACATTACATCCGCGACGCGCGTGAAATCGATCTTCAGCGGGTCGATTCGGGTAAACGGCAGTTTGACTTTGGCGGCCACCCATTCGGTCAGCGCGTCCAGCGTGAGCAATTTGTGCGGCGGTGTCGCTGTTTGCAGCTTGCATTGCGCGACGGCGACGAGCGGGTGCATCGCGATCGATGAATTCCTGAGAATTCCCTGCGCCTGATTGTAGGCCGCCTTGACCTCCGGTTTGGGGATCACGCCGTCAGCCATCAGCCAGGTAAAAATCTGTTGCAGGTCGAGGGCTTTGCGGGCGGCTTTGTTCATAGGTGGATGGCTGGACCGATCAGTGCAAAAGGGCAACGGATGACCGTTGGGATGCTACCACAGCCTAAACCGATTCTAGCGCCTGCCAGGCCTTGATGCCATTTACCCACGATTTGGCGGGGAGTTTTGTGGCTTCAGTGATGCGTGATGCAATCTCATAGAGCTCAGGCACATTGAGTTCGCGCGCGGTCTTGAATGCAATCGCGACAACGTTCCCTTCGTGGACTTCCGGAAGGCAGATGATTTCATCAAAAAATGGGCGCATCGCTTTCAGGTTTTTCACATAGCTCGGATGATCGCCGAACAGGTTGACCGTCATGACGCCGTCCGCGGACAGGCAGTCGGCGCACGCGGCATAGAATTCCGGCGTATCGAGCACCGGGCCGCGCGCGGTGGCGTCGTACAGGTCGACTTGCAGTGCATCGACCGTGCCGTGGTTCGCATCGTCGGTGACGAAGCCCATCGCGTCCATTTCTATCACCGTCAAACGCCCGTCATTGGAAGGCAGCTTGAACATTGATTCACATATCGCAATCACCGACGGGTTCAGCTCGATCGCCGTGACCTGTGCCTGCGGAAATTGCCGGTAGCAGAACTTGGTCAATGCGCCGGTGCCCAGCCCGAGTTGCACGATATTCCGGGGTTCGCGGTTGAACAGCATCCACGCCATCATCTGCTGCGCGTATTCAAGCTCGATCCAGTCGGGCTTGCGGAGGCGCATGGCGCCTTGCACCCACTCGGTGCCGAAATGCAGGAAGCGTACTCCGTCCTGCTCGGACAGCGTGACCGCAGCAAATTTTGGTTTGCGCGGCTTGGCCGGGTCTTTGCCCGGGCCGGATTTTCGATTGGCTTGCGCTTCGATGGATTTGCGTTTGATAAGCATATGTCTGTTCCGCCGGTGTGGCAGCGACTATAAAAACTTCAGCGATTTTACAGAAGGATCCGCTGCCACACCGTGAGTTTTTGATCGAATGAAAGCTGGGCATTGGCCGGCGAAGACGAGGGCAGCACCAGCGTCCCGAATCCGGCAGCGGCGAATTGCGGCTCGAACTTGCCCGAAGTCTTGCCGTTGAAGCAAATGCGTTTCAGCGCGGGGCATAGCTGTTTTAGCACATTGAAGTCATTCGCCTGGGCGCTGCGGATGGCGCTGTCGAGGCTGCCCTCTCGTTGGCACACGTCGATCACATCCCATAAGCCGATGTTGTGCGCCCGCAGTCTTTGCAGTCGTTTTTCGTATGGCAGCCCGACCAGGGCCTCGCCCAGGATCGCCGACAGCAGACGCCAGAACTGATTGCGCGGATGGGCGTAGTATTGTTGTACCGCCAACGAAGCTTCGCCAGGAAAACTGCCGAGGATGAGGGTATGGGTGTCGTGATCGAGAACCGGCGGGAAGCCGGCGCGCAGTGGAGACGGTGCGGAGGCGGGCATGAAGGCCATTTTACCGGAGAGGCAGCGAACGACGGACGCGTATTTCGCCAACTTGGAGGAATTGTCTGATGAATAACAAAGTGATGATCATCACCGGCGGCAGTCGGGGCATCGGCGCCGCCACGGCGAACCTCGCCGCGGAGCAGGGGTACGCCGTATGTGTGAACTATCTGCACAGCCGCGAGGCGGCGGACGGCGTGGCCAATGCCATCAAAGTCCTCGGCGGCGAAGCGATCGCGGTGCAGGGCGATGTCTCCTCCGAGGCTGATGTAATGCGATTGTTCGAGATGGTCGACCGGACACTGGGACGTGTTACGGCGTTAGTTAATAATGCCGGTGTGCTGGAGCGTCAGATGCGCGTCGACGACATGGACGCCGCGCGCTTGAACCGTGTGCTGGCTACGAATGTGACGGGCAGTTTTCTCTGCGCGCGCGAAGCGATCCGGCGCATGTCGACCAAACACGGCGGGGCGGGAGGGGCGATCGTCAACGTCTCGTCCGCCGCGTCCCGCCTGGGGTCGCCCAACGAGTATGTGGACTATGCAGCCTCCAAGGGCGCGATCGATTCTATGACCATCGGCCTGTCGAAGGAAGTCGCGGGCGAAGGGATACGCGTGAACGCCGTGCGTCCCGGCGTGATCTATACAGATATCCATGCGAGTGGTGGTGAGCCGGGGCGGGTGGACCGGCTCAAGGTCATGGTGCCGATGCAGCGTGGCGGCGACCCGATTGAGGTCGCGCAGGCCATTTTGTGGCTGTTGTCGGACCAGGCATCTTATACGACGGGGTCGTTTATTGAAGTTACTGGGGGCAGGTAGAGTTACACGAAGTTTCGGAACTGCATATCAAGTAGATAGGACGCAGGTGTTGGGATTTGTATCCCCACCTGCATCTCAGGTATGCGAGACGCCGCGCACTTATGCATAAGCCGTCAAATAAAAAAGGAGGGCGAGCCCTCCTTTGACCATTAAGCCGGTGACTATTTCCCCGCCATCGCCAACAACATCTCATTCAACCGCTTCACGAACCCGGCCGGATCGGACAGCGTGCCGCCTTCCGCCAGCGAAGCCTGGTCGAATAGCAGATGCGACCAATCGTCGAATTTCGCGTCCTCATACTTCAGCCGCTGCACCAGAGCATGCTCCGGATTGATTTCCAGGATGGGTTTGGATTCCGGCGCATTCTGTCCCGCTGCTTTCAACATGCGCAGCAGGTTGCCGGACAACTCATTTTCGTCCGCGACCAGGCAGGCGGGCGAATCCGTCAGGCGGAAAGTGACGCGCACATCCTTGGCTTTGTCGGCCAGCGCGGTCTTCATCTTTTCAATCAGGTCCTTGTACTGCGCTTCGGTTTCTTCGTGCTGCTTTTTCTCGGATTCGTCCTCCAGCTTGCCAAGGTCGAGATCACCCTTGGCGACCGACACCAGTTCCTTGCCTTCGAAGTCGTGCAGGAAGGACAGCATCCACTCGTCGACGCGGTCGGTCATCAGCAGTACTTCGAGGCCTTTCTTGCGGAAGATTTCCAGGTGCGGGCTGTTTTTCGCGGCGGGATAGGAATCGGCGGCGACGTAATAAATCTTGTCCTGGCCTTCCTTCATGCGGCTGACATAGTCGGCGAACGCAACGCTCTGTACGTCACTGTCGTTGTGCGTCGACGCGAAGCGCAACAGCTTGGCGATACGCTCCTTGTTGGCATGGTCTTCGCCGATGCCTTCCTTCAGCACCTGGCCGAATTCCTTCCAGAAGGTCGCGTATTTGTCTTTCTGTTCCTGTTCTTCGCTGGTGGCCATTTCTTCCAGCACTCCGAGCACACGCTTGGTCGAACCCTCGCGTATGACGCGCACATCGCGCGATTCCTGAAGGATTTCGCGCGAGACGTTGAGCGGCAGGTCGGAGGAATCGATCACGCCTTTGACGAAGCGCAGGTAGATCGGCAACAGCTGTTCCGCATCATCCATGATGTAGACGCGCTTCACATAGAGCTTGAGGCCGCCGCGCTTGTTGCGGTCCCACAGGTCGAATGGCGCGTGCGACGGGATGAAGAGCAGTTGCGTGTATTCGCTGCGGCCTTCGACGCGGTTGTGGGTATATGCCAGCGGCGCTTCGAAGTCATGCGCGACGTGCTTGTAGAACTCGTTGTATTGCTCCGGCGTGATATCGGATTTGCTGCGTGCCCACAGGGCGCTGGCCTGGTTGACGGTTTCCAGCTCTTCCTGGACTACCGTTTCCTTTTTGGTTTCATCCCATTCCTCTTTCTGCATCAGGATCGGCAGCGAGATGTGGTCGGAGTACTTGCGGATGATGGCCTTGAGCTTCCATGAGGAGAGGAACTCATCCTCGCCTTCACGCAGGTGCAGGGTGATGTCGGTGCCGCGCGTTGGCTTGTCGATGGACTCGACGCTGAAATCGCCTTCGCCGGCCGACTCCCAGCGCACGCCTTCGCTCGCGGGCAGACCGGCGCGACGCGTTTCAACGGTGATCTTGTCGGCGATGATGAACGCCGAGTAGAAGCCGACGCCGAACTGGCCGATCAGCGCCGCGTCCTTCTGCTGGTCGCCCGACAGTTTCGAGAAAAATTCCCTGGTGCCCGACTTGGCAATGGTGCCGAGGTGCTCGATCGCCTCTTCCCGGCTCATGCCGATGCCGTTGTCCGAAATCGTAATGGTGCGTGCGTCTTTATCGAAGGTGACGCGGATTTTCAGATCAGGGTCGGTTTCGAACAGTTCGCCGTGGTTGATCGCTTCGAAGCGCAGCTTGTCCGCCGCGTCGGATGCGTTTGAGACCAGCTCGCGCAGGAAGATTTCCTTGTTGGAATACAAGGAATGAATCATCAGTTGCAGCAGCTGTTTGACTTCTGCCTGAAAACCAAGGGTTTGCTTTTCGGATGCGGCCATTATTACCTCAAGAGTCAGTTGGGACGGTTAGGACGGTTAGATATTGCTACGACTACTGAGCATGCAGTAAGTGAGTGACAGAATGAATGCTCAGTCCCTCACCCCGACCCTCTCCCGCGCTGCGGAAGAGGGGAGCGATCAGCAGTAAATGGAGGACAACAACCACAGTTGCCATTCATTTACTGAAAAACCAATAGAAAATCGCAATATCCGCCTAGATGGGGATCGGGCAACACATTTCAAGACCGGCCGCCCGATCGTCCGACCTCGCGTTCCAGCAAGCGCAGCAGCCCGGGGTCGGTCATATTGGCAACGTTGAAACGCATGCGGGTCGAAGGCAGCTGGTTCGGCGAAAACAGGCTGCCGGGCGCAAACAGGTAGCCATGTGCCAGGCCCTTTTCGGTCAGGACGTTGGTGTCGCAGCCGGTGTCGGCCCACAGGAACATGCCGGCAGCAGGGCCAATGTCCACGGTCAGGCCGACGCGCTCGAGCTGCTTGACGGTTTTGTCCCGGACACCGGCCAGTTTGCCACGCAAACGATCGACATGCTTGCGGTAGTGACCTTCCGACAGAATCTTGTAGACGACGCGTTCACCTATGTCGGACGTGGTGAGGGTGGATAGCATTTTGCGGTCGGACAGCCGTTTCGCCATATCCTCCGAGGTCGCGATGAAGCCGACGCGCAGGTTGGCCGCCAGCGTCTTTGAAAAACCGCCAAGATAGATCACGCGGTTCAGCTGGTCGAGCGCGGCGATGCGGGTGGCGGGCTGTACCGCGCCGCCGGGATGCATGTCGCAATAGATATCGTCTTCCACGATCGTAAAGTCATGCTGCTCGGCGATCTTCAGAATCTGGAATGCCTTCGCGGCCGAGAGCGAAGTGGAGGTCGGATTGTGCAGCACCGAGTTGATCACATACAGCTTCGGTTTATGCAGCGCCGCCAGCTCGGCCAGCTTCGCGACGTCGGGCCCATCGGACAGGCGCGGAATGCCGACGACTTTGGCCCCCAGCGTGGCGAACGAACCGAACATCAGGAACCAGGCCGGATCATCGACAAAAATCGTATCGCCCGGTTGCGTAAAATGGCGCGCAATCAGGTCCAGCGCCTGCGTGACGCCGCAGGTGGTGACGAACTGTTCAGGTGTGGCGCCGATTTCGAGTTCGGCCAGCTTCAATTGCAATTGCTGGCGCAACGGCAGGAAACCTTGCGGATTCCCGTACTGCAGCAGCAGGTTTTGATTCTGGCGGCTGATGGCCCGCAAGCCGTTGCCGACCAGTTCGGCATCCAGCCATTCGTTGGGCAACAGGCCGGAACCCGGCATCTTGTGCGATGGGTGCTGCTGGCGGAACATATTGCGTACCAGCCAGACCACGTCAAGCTGTTGCGGCGGTTGTTCGCTCGGCCGCGCTTTGGTCGCTATCATCGGCGAACGCTCCCGCACATAGAAGCCGGAACCGCGGCGCGAATCGAGATAGCCTCTGGCGACCAGCCGGTCGTAGGCTTCCACCACAGTGAAGCGCGACACCTGGTGCATGTCTGCGTACTGTCGGATAGACGGCATGCGTGCTCCGGTGCGCAGCAGCTTGTCGTCTATGCGCGCTTCCACCGAGCGGACGATCTGGTCCACCAGCGACTCGCCGCTTTCCCGTGACAATACTTGGGGCGAGGCCAGCGCCAGC
>JAQGMD010000257.1 GCA_028292565.1 Burkholderia sp.
CTGATCGAGAAAATCGGCGACCGCTGCGCCGAAGCCTGCCGCAAGATCGGTTACCGCGGCGCCGGCACTTTCGAATTCCTGTACGAAAACGGCGAGTTTTATTTCATCGAAATGAACACCCGTATCCAGGTCGAACATCCGGTGACGGAAATGATTACCGGCGTCGATCTCGTGCAAGAACAGATCCGCGTTGCCGCTGGTGAAAAGCTGCGCTTCCGCCAGCGCGATATCGAACTCACCGGTCATGCGATCGAGTGCCGCATCAACGCCGAAGACCCGTTCAAGTTTACGCCTTCCCCCGGAAAAATCATTTCCTGGCATGCGCCCGGCGGCCCCGGCATCCGCGTCGATTCGCATGCTTATGCCGGCTACTTCGTGCCACCAACTTACGATTCGATGGTCGGCAAGGTGATTGCCTACGGTGCAAACCGCGAACAGGCAATCCGCCGCATGCAGATCGCGCTGTCCGAAATGGTAGTTGAAGGCATCCAGACCAACATTCCGCTGCACCGCGAATTGATGGTCGATGCGCGCTTCATTGAAGGCGGCACCAACATCCACTATCTTGAACAGAAGCTAGCTGCGAAGCCGGATCTGCCCAAGGGCAAAGCCAAATAGTTAAGGCGCATCACCCATGAGCTGGACTGAAATCGTCATCGAAGTAGCCCGCGATCATGCGGAAGCGCTGTCCGATGCATTAATGGACGCGGGCGCGCTCTCGGTATCGGTTGAAGATGCCGACGAGGGCACCGAGGCGGAGCAGCCGTTGTTCGGCGAACCCGGCATGGAGCCGAAAGAAGCCGCGTGGGAACGCAGCCGCGTGGTGGCGCTCGCCGCGGCCGACGCAGACCATGCCGCCATCGTCGCGGAAGCGGCCGCAGCGATAGAACTGGCGGCAGCGCCCGCCTACACGCTGCGCCCTGTTGAAGAGCAGGACTGGGTGCGCCTGACGCAATCCCAGTTCGACCCTATCCATATCGGGAAGAACATATGGGTAGTGCCGAGCTGGCACGACGCACCGGATCCTGGCGGCCTGATACTCGAGCTCGATCCTGGCCTTGCCTTTGGCACCGGCAGCCACCCGACCACTCGCCTGTGCATGGAATGGCTGGAAGCCAATCCGCCACTCGAAGCGTCGGTGCTCGATTACGGCTGCGGCTCGGGGATACTCGCGATGGTCGCAAAGAAACTCGGCGCCGCGCAGGTGTCGGGGGTCGATATCGATCCGCAGGCGATCGAGTCGGCTCGCTACAACAGTGAGCGCAACCGATGCGAAATCGACTACTATTTGCCGGAAGAATTCGGTCACTCCCCGCAACCGGCATTATTCGATATCGTGGTCGCAAACATATTGTCCAGTCCGTTGAAACTGATGGCGCCGATGCTGTCGTCCCGCGTTGCCCCCGGCGGCTCCCTGGTCCTGTCCGGTATCCTGGTGCGCCAGGCCGATGAGGTCGCTGCCGCTTACGCGCCCTTCATCAAGCTGTCAGTGTCGGCGGAACACGATGGCTGGGTAGTGCTGGCCGGTCAGTCGGGCAGCAGCCAGTAACGGTAATGGCGCTCGCGACCCGCTGCCCTCATTGCAAGACCACATTCAGGGTCGCGAACGACCAGCTGAAGCTGCGTGCCGGACTGGTGCGCTGCGGAGCCTGCAAGGAAATTTTCAACGGGATCGAGCACTTGCTGCGGCCCGACGCGCTGGAGAAGCCCACTGCTCCCGCACCTGTTGCGGAAACCCCGGCGCCTCCCAAAGAAACCACTGGTCCCGCCGGCCCGACTGAAGAGTCGCGCGACCTAGCGTCTTTCCTGACGCCCCGTCCAGCCGCCGAGGCGAAGGACGCCGAACCCGCCACGGCCGACACCGAGGAGCGGCAGCCGCCCGATCCCACACCCATGAGTCCAGTGAACGATCCGCTGCAGCGCATGACGCTGATGGACTTCTCCTATGTCGACGATGAATCTGCTGAAGAAGGTGCGGCCCCGGCGAAACGCCAGCCGCAACCCGAACCAGATCCAAATGAACCCGATCCGCTGGAAGAAGCGATCGAAGCCTTGCAGCGCAAACCTCTGCGCGGCGCGAAGAAGTCGAGCAAGTACAAGAGCGCGCGTTCAGCGGTGGACGACGACCTGGACGAACCGACCTTCGTCACCCAAGGCCGGCGACGCGAAAGCATGGGCCGCACATTGCAGGCGGGCATGGCTATCGGCACTGCCGTTTTGCTGGTGACCCTGTTCCTACAAAGCACCTACGCGTTCCGTACCGAGCTGGCTGTCTGGTTCCCTAAAGCGAAGCCGGCGCTGGACCGCACTTGCGCAATCCTGCATTGCCAAGTGGGTTTGCCGGCGCAAATTGAGTCGGTGTCCATCGAGTCGAGCGAATTGCAGGCTGTGGCTCCCGAGAAAAACGCCTTCTCGCTGACGTTCCTCCTGCGCAACCATAGCGCGACAGCCCAATCCTGGCCGAACCTGGAGCTGACGCTGAATGACGCCAATGAAAAGCCGATCGCACGACGGGTTTTCACGCCCGCGGACTATCTCGGTACGCAACAGGACCTGACAGGATTTGCCGCGAAGTCCGAGCAATCGTTTAAATTATTCTTCGAATTGTCGGAGATAAAGGCGTCCGGTTACCGGGTCTATCTGTTTTATCCTTAATTTAAGGCCCGCGCAGTAATAAGTTGTTCATTTTGGCGATCGTAGCGGGATGTAATGCCAGGGGCCGCCTAGGTGCGCCCGCTACGGCCAGCAAAAATGACAAGTTATTGTTGCGCGGTCCTAAGTTTCAACCGGCCCGACGGCCGCCACGTTTTCCTTTTACTTATCCGGTGCTCATCCATGACATCCTTAATTTGCGGCTCGCTAGCTTTCGATTCCATCATGTCGTTCGGGGGACGTTTTTCCGAAGCGCTGCTGGCGGATCAACTTCACAAGATCAATGTCGCATTTCTGGTTCCGGAAATGCGCAAGGAGTTTGGCGGCTGCGCAGGCAACATCGCATACAACCTGAAATTACTTGGCGGTGATCCGCTGATCATGGCCACCATAGGCCAAGATGGTGCACCTTATCTCAGCCGACTCGAAAGCATGCAGATTTCCAGGCGCTGCATCCGGACCATCGACTCATCCTATACCGCGCAGGCTTTCATCACGACCGACGCGGACAGCAACCAGATCACCGCGTTTCACCCGGGCGCGATGACGATGTCCCATCAAAACAAGATCGCCGACGCCGGAGCGGTGAAACTGGCGATCGTGGCGCCGGATGGGCGCGACGGCATGTTGCAGCATGCGGAACACTGCGCATCGCTGGGTGTGCCTTTCATCTTCGATCCGGGCCAGGGTCTGCCGATGTTCAATGGTGCGGAACTGGAACACTTTATTGAACTCGCTACTTATGTGGCGGTCAATGATTACGAAGCGGAGTTGCTCACCGGACGCACCGGGTTGACTCTGGAAGCGATCGCGCAACGCGTATCGGCATTGATCGTCACGCGCGGCGAACAAGGGGCGGAGATTTTAACCGATGGCCAACGCGTTGATATCCCGTGCGTGCAGGCCGACAGGGTGGTCGATCCAACCGGCTGCGGGGACGCCTTCCGTGCCGGGGTGCTGTACGGCCTGACCAACGGCATGGACTGGGCGACAACCGGCCGCCTGTCCAGTCTGCTCGGCGCGATCAAGATCGCGCATCAGGGCGCGCAGAACCATGCGCCGACACGCACTGAAATCGAAGACCGGTTCCAGAAGGCGTTCGGCTACCGTTTTTAGTCTGCAGGCCCCATAAAGGATCGACATGCCTGTTGTACCCGTGATTGCGTCTTTTTCCGCAGCCGCCATATTGGCATTGGGCGTGGCAGGCTGTGCGACGCATCAACCGACAACATCGTCAACGCAAGGAACGACATTGGTAGAGACCGGTGAAGTCACCCAAGTGCGTGACGTTTCGGTCAGCGGTGGCAGGACTTCAGGAGTCGGTTCATTCGTCGGCAGCGTGGTGGGCGCCATCGCCGGCAGCAACATCGGCGGTGGATACGGACGCACCGCTGCAGCCATCGGCGGCACGGTAGCGGGCGGAGTGGCCGGGCAGCGGGTCGTACAATCCGGCTCCGGCAGCAGGTTCACTGAACTGACGGTGCGCTTTCCCAATGGCGATGTGAGGACTTATAACGTGGATCCGAGCGAGAACTATCGAATCGGGGACACGGTTCAGGTAAGCGCAAGCCAAGGCACTACCCGAGTTTTACGCCAGCCGGCACGCACGCAATAAACCGTACGCGGCAATTTCCATTGATCCTTCAGCAAATGGCCATTGCTGTTGATCGCTCACCTCTCCCCAAGGAGCCCCAGAGGAGAGGGGTTGGGGGTGAGGGACTGAACTTTTATTCTGTCACACACCTACTAAATGCTCAGTACGCCGGAAGCTTCTCAGGAACAGGCGGCGAAAGCTCTCCGCCGCTGCCTTGAACGAGAGCCTGCCGTACATCCTCAACAATGAGCCGACTCGTCCTGATTTCAATGACCTTGCGCTTGCTCGTCAGGCCGTGAGTAATATCTACTGCGGACTTTGCCACGTTGAGGGTATCGGCGAGGTAACGGATCAATGCTTCATTCGCCTTCCCGTCGATCGGTTGAGCTTGCAGCCGTATCTTCAGAGAGTCATCCAGCACGCCGATCACTTCGGTCTTCTTCGCATTCGGCGTGATTTGCAGGGCCAGGCGTATGCCGGCCGGCACTGCCGAACACCAGTCTCTCGTCATGCAATCGAAGTCACGAATGCGGTAACGAGCCGAAGCGCAATCTGCAGCAAAATCAGCGCAACCAGCGGCGACAGATCGATGCCGCCGATCAGCGGAATGATACGGCGCAATGGCCGCATCAGCGGTTCATTCAGCGCGGCGATGAACGGAGCAAGCGGCGCATGCGGATTCACCCAGCTGAAGATGGCTTCGATGATGATCAGTCCCATGAAGCCATAAAGCACCCATTCAAACAAGCGCAACAGGGATAACAGGACCAGGAACTCGGCTGAAAACGCGTACGCCGATAGCAGGTTGATCGCGATCGACGCAACGATCACGAGAATGGCGCCAATCAGGCTGGCCCAGTCGTATCCGCCAACACCTGGCAACAATCGCCGCAAAGGTTTGACGAGCCAGTCGGTCAGTTTATAAATGAATTGACCGAGCGCGTTCGGCGGCCGGACCCGGACGACCTGCATCCAGAAGCGCAACAACAGTATGCCGCCCAGCAGTCCGGCGACGGTATCGACTATCAGCGTAAAAATACTATGCAGCACCGTGTACTCTCCAAATTAAAAATGCCCGTTGTGTGACGCGGTGTCACGCAACGGGCATTGTGCCTGAACTTAATCAGGCAACCAAGCGAGCTTGGCTATTACGGACGTGTGCCGGTCGGAAACGGCCAGGCCGCTGCCGGATTCAACACCGTCTTCACTGCAGGAGCTGCTGCAGCAGGTTTTGCGGCTGCTTTCTTAGGAGCGGCCTTT
>JAQGMD010000172.1 GCA_028292565.1 Burkholderia sp.
AAAAGCCGACCCGCGGGTCGGCTTTTTTCTCCTGCCATTGGCGTACTAGTCGCGTTCGCCGCCGGCAATGCCCAACAGCGCCAGCAGGTTGCTGAAGACGTTGTAGACGTCGAGATAAATGGCCAGCG
This sequence comes from Burkholderia sp., assembly GCA_028292565.1. The sequence goes on from JAQGMD010000172.1 coordinate 129, forward strand.
TCGCGGTAACGTAATTGGTCTCACCGCCGGTAATGATCTGCTGCACGTCGTACAGGATGAACGCTGAGAAAATGGCAATCGCCAGCACCGAGATCACCAGGTAGAGCGCCGGAATTTGCAGGAAAATATTGGCTGCGGCTGCAACCAGGATCACCAGCACCCCGGCGAACAGCCACTTGCCCATGCCTGAAAAATCGCGCCTGGAAACTGTTGCCACGGTGGCCATCACGGCCAGTATGGCTGCGGTGCCGCCGAATGCGGTCATGATCAGCGACGCGCCGTTCGAAAAGCCGAGGATGTGGCCGATCAGGCGCGACAGCATCAAGCCCATGAAGAAAGTAAAGCCCAGCAGGATGGCGACGCCCCAGCCCGAATTCTTGGTCCTCTCAATTGCGTAAAAGAAGCCGAAGGCGATCGCAAGGAACAGCATGAAGCCGATGAAGGGGCTGCCGGAGAAGAAGGAGAACCGGAATTGCACGCCGATCCACGCGCCGAGCACGGTGGGAATCATCGAAATGGCGAGCAGCCAGTAGGTATTGCGCAGTACGCGGTTGCGCGCGACGAGAATATCGCTGGATGGGACGTAAGTCTGTTGCAGGTTCGGATTCATATTGCCTCCAATCACGTTACGGGAACAGCATTGAAAAAGCATAACACGGGCCGACAAGGGATAGGACGGCCTGCCACCGTTGAAGTTGCGGGCTTCCCGGCTAAGGCCTGCCTGCCTCAAGCGCCGTAAAAGCGCGTTTGATGGGCCGATCCAGGGTGATCCGTGGTAAAATCAAAGGTTAGTTGAATTCTCACTAAGTGCCCTTAACCCTTTCTTTTTATTGGAGTTTTACAGATGGCAATCGAACGCACCCTGTCGATTATCAAACCGGACGCAGTCGCCAAGAACGTAATTGGCCAAATCTATACCCGTTTCGAAAGCGCCGACCTGAAGGTCATCGCTGCCCGCATGGTGCATTTGTCGCGCGCCGAAGCGGAAGGCTTTTACGCCGTGCACCGCGAGCGTCCGTTCTTCAAGGATCTGGTGGACTTCATGATCTCCGGTCCGGTCATGGTGCAAGCGCTGGAAGGCGAAAACGCTATTGCCAAGAACCGCGACCTGATGGGCGCCACCGACCCGAAGAAAGCCGACAAGGGCACGATTCGTGCAGACTTCGCCGACTCGATCGACGCCAATGCTGTGCACGGTTCCGACGCTGCGGACACCGCCAAGAATGAAATCGCGTATTTCTTCCCGGCCCTGAACGTTTATTCGCGTTAATTCAAATGGAACCAGTTCATCCTTGATTCCTGGATGAACGACCTCAAAGTATCGTTATGACGGCTCTCACCAATCTTCTCGATTTCGACCCCGAACAGCTCGTCGCTTATTGCGCCGAGTTGGGTGAGAAGCCGTTTCGCGCAAAACAGCTGCAGCGCTGGATACACCAGTTCGGCGCCGGCGATTTTGACGCGATGACCGACCTCGCGAAATCGCTGCGCGAAAAGCTTAAGACGCGCGCCAACATAGTCGCCCCGGCTGTGATCAGTGATCACACCTCCACCGACGGCACGCGCAAATGGCTGCTCGATGTGGGCGAGGGCAATGCGGTCGAAACTGTTTTCATCCCCGAAGAAAATCGCGGCACGCTTTGCATTTCCACGCAGGCGGGCTGCGCAGTCAATTGCCGTTTTTGTTCGACCGGCAAACAAGGCTTCAGCCGCAATCTGACCGTCGGCGAAATCATCGGCCAGCTGTGGATGGCTGAATTCGAATTGCGCCGGACCAAGGGCATCGAACCGGGTCCCAAAGGCGAACGCCAGATCACCAATGTGGTGATGATGGGCATGGGCGAGCCCTTGCTGAATTTCGAGCCGACCGTCACTGCGCTGAAGCTGATGCTCGACGATAACGCCTACGGCCTGTCGCGCCGCCGTGTCACGTTGTCGACTAGCGGCGTGGTGCCGATGATCGACAAGCTGGCGCAAGAATGCCCGGTTGCACTCGCTGTTTCGCTGCACGCGTCCAATAATGACCTGCGCGACGGGCTGGTGCCGTTGAACAAAAAATATCCGCTGGCCGAGTTGATGGCGGCTTGCAAACGCTACCTGGATTACGCGCCGCGCGATTTCGTCACCTTTGAGTACTGCATGCTCGATGGCGTGAACGACACGGACGCCCACGCCCGGGAACTGGTCGCGCTGGTGCAAAACGGCGGCGATTCAGTGCCTTGCAAATTCAACCTGATTCCGTTTAACCCATTCCCGGAGTCCGGCCTGACCCGTTCGAATAACCCGCGCATCAAGGCGTTTGCCCAGGTCCTGATGGATGCTGGCATCGTCACTACCATACGCAAGACCCGCGGCGATGATATCGACGCAGCTTGCGGCCAGTTGGCCGGCGAGGTGCAGGATCGCACAC
>JAQGMD010000355.1 GCA_028292565.1 Burkholderia sp.
TCTCACTTTTACAAATGTACTACTGTTCGTTGGTAGGCTCGATAGGACTCGAACCAACGACCCCTACCATGTCAAGGTAGTGCTCTAACCAGCTGAGCTACGAGCCTAAAGAAGCCGAAATTATAGCGGCTATTTTGCAATTTCGCTAGTGGCCCTGATTAACAAAATTGAACAGGAACAATTCTTCCGCGTTGCCACTCTGTTCTGCCCCGCCAAAAGGAATGCTGTACACTCGAAACCGATTTTTTCCGCAGACCGCTGTTGCAAAGCGTTATATAAGATGAAGCGCCGCCCCGTCAAATCAAGCCACTTGCACGCTCACCGGGCCGGCGATGCGGCGCACCATCATTATGTCGAGGGACGAAACGAGAAAATCCTGGGCTTCTCCCTGTTGCTCACGCTCGGATTCGCCGTCATCGAGGCGTTTGCCGGTTTCTGGTCGAACTCGCTGGCATTGTTGTCGGACGCGGGCCATATGGCCACCGATACCGCCGCATTAACGCTGGCATTGCTGGCGCAGCTCATCGCAAAACGACCACCGTCGGCAAAGCATTCATTCGGTTTCGGCCGTGCCGAAGCATTGGCGGCTTTCGTCAACGGGCTGGCAATGCTTGCCGTCGTCGGCTGGATCGCGGTCGAGGCTGTGCAACGCCTCGCCGCTCCGCAGGCAGTGGAAGGCGAGACGGTATTCATCGTCGCGTTGATCGGGCTGATGGTCAACTTGCTGGTCGCATGGCTGCTCTCGCACGACAAACAGAGCGTCAATACGCGGGCAGCGATGGTGCACGTGCTGGGCGACCTGCTCGGTTCCATCGCCGCGTTGATCGCGGGTGCGGTTATTTATTTCACCGGTTGGCTGCCGATCGATCCGCTGCTTTCCATCTTCGTATCGCTGTTGATCCTCAAATCGACGATCAGCGTGTTGCGCGAATCATCGCATTTCCTGATGAAGGGTGTGCCGCATCACATCGATTACCTGCAAGTGGGTGAAGACCTCGCCGCCATCAAGGGTGTGCTATCGGTGCACGACTTGCATATCTGGGAGATGACCCCCGGCCAGCCGGCCCTGATCGGTCACGTCGAGGTCCGGGACTTGCAGGAATGGCCGGCGGTGCTGAGTGAGGTCCACGCCATGCTCCTGGAAAAGCACGGGATTGATCATGTGACGCTGCAAGCGGAACTGCCGGGGATGGCAGAAGGAAGATAAACCGGGCCGCTATTGCCGGACCACCTGTACTACCCCGGTTACGTCCCTGAGGATCATCACCGCCTTCTGCAACTGGGCCGTGGAAGTGATCTCGGCGGTGAATGCCATCTTCGCCTGGCCCTTGGCGCTCTGGGTACTGACGCCGATGACATTGATCTTCTCGCGCGAAAAAACTTCGGAGATATCGCGCAGCAATCCCTGCCGGTCGATTGCCATGATGAAGATATCGACCGGATACACAGTATCCCTGCCCGACTCGCCCCAATCGGTCTCAATCACGCGCTCGTGTGCTTTGATCCGCATCTGCGCAAGATTCTTGCAGCTTGCCCGATGAATCGACACGCCCTTGCCGCGCGTGATGAAGCCGACTATCTTGTCGGGCGGCGCCGGCTTGCAGCACCGTGCAAGCTGGGTCATCAGTCCTTCGGTGCCCACCACCAGCACGCCCGAACGCGCACCCTGTGCCACACTCGACGCCCGGCTCTTGTTGGGAATGACGGCGTCGTTTGCGAGCGCGTTCCTGGCGGCGTTCTTGAGCGCCTCGTCGGCGTGCAAAGCAATCTCGATATTGCGCAGGCTGAACTCCTCCTTGCCGACGGAAAGGAACAGGTCGTCGACTTTGAGGAAGCCGAGTTTATGCGCCAGCTCTTCCAGGTTGACAGCAGTCTTGCCCTCGCGCTGCAGCGTCTTTTCAACCAGGGTGCGCCCCTGCGACAAGGTCTCCTGCTGCTCGATTGCATTGAACCAGGCGCGCACCTTGGCGCGCGTACGGGGGCTTGCCACATAGCCGGGGCTCAACCAGTCGCGAGACGGTCCGACCGCCGATGTACCGGCGCCGCGCGCACTGATGATCTCGACCGTCTGTCCGCTCTTCAATTGCGTGTTCAGCGGCACCATTGCGCCGTCGACTCGCGCGCCACGGCAGCGATGGCCGAGGTCGGTGTGCAGGTGATAAGCGAAGTCGATGGGCGTCGCGCCATTGGGCAACTCGATTACGCGCGCCTGCGGCGTCAGCACATAGATGCGATCGTCCAGCGCTGCCGACTTAAGTTTCTCAACCCACTCGCGGCGCATGTCCTCCTGCGCCATCACCGCATCGGCGACCTCGCTCTTCCAGGCCAGCAATTGCCGCAGCCAGGCGATTTTTTCATCGTATTTTTGCGCAGCGAAGTTCGAGCCGCCGCTTTCCTTGTAGCGCCAATGCGCGGCAACGCCATACTCGGCGAAACGGTGCATTTCGCGCGTGCGGACCTGCACTTCCAGCGCACGGCCGTCTTCGGCGATCACCACCGTATGCAGCGACTGGTAACCATTCTGCTTCGGGCGTGAAATGTAATCGTCGAATTCATCCGGGATCGGCGCCCAGATGTTGTGCACCAGGCCCAGCACCGCGTAGCAGGCCTTGACGTCATCGACGATCACTCGGAAAGCACGCACGTCATACAGTTCGGAAAAATCGAGCGACTTGCCCCGCATCTTGTTCCAGATGCTGTAGATGTGC
>JAQGMD010000012.1 GCA_028292565.1 Burkholderia sp.
TAAATGATTTTGTCGCGTCTTAGTTGCGCGATGTGTGCATCATCATAACCCAGCTTGCGCAACACTTCATCGTTGTGCTCCCCAAGGTTTGGACCCAGCCATTTCGTCTCGCCGGGCGTTTCAGAAAGCTTCGGCGTGATTGCCGGCAGCTTGATCGGCGTGCCATCCGCGAACGCATGCTGTTCAAACATGCGACGCGCGAGAAATTGCGGGTCTGTCATCATGTCCCGCACCGAATAGATCTTCCCGGCCGGGACATCGGCGTTTTTGAGTATCGCCAGCGCCTCATCGATAGTCTGCGTAGAGCACCATGCCTGAATGGCGGCATCGATTTCCTCGGTGCGGGGCACGCGGCCGTCGTTGCGCGCGAGCTGCGGATCGTTCGCCATATCTTCGCGGCCGATCGCGAGCACCAGGCGCTTGAAAATTGCATCGCCATTACCCGCAATGACGATGTTCTCGCCATCCTTGGTCGTGTAGGTATTGGACGGCACAATGCCGGGCAGCGCACCGCCGGTACGCGTACGTACCACGCCGGCATGGTCGTATTCCGGCACCAGCGACTCCATCATGTTGAACACCGCCTCGTACAGCGCCACATCCACCATCTGCCCCTGCCCTGCCACGCATTGCTCACCGCTCTTGCCATTCCAGCGGCCGCCGCTCACATCGCGGTGACGCAATGCCATCATTGCGCCGATCACGCCATGCAGCGCGGCTACCGAATCACCAATTGAGACGCCGATGCGCACCGGCGGACGGTCCGGGTGCCCGGACACATACCGCATCCCGCCCATTGATTCACCTATTGCCCCGAAGCCCGGCAAATCCTTCATCGGGCCGGTCTGGCCGTAACCCGACAAACGAACCATGATGGTGGCGGGATTGATCTTTTTCAGGTCCTCGTAACCGATGCCCCATTTTTCCAGCACGCCCGGCCGGTAGTTCTCGATGATGATGTCCGCCTCGAGAGCCAGGCGCCGTGCAATCTCCTGACCGCGCTCATCTTTCATATTCAGCGTGACGCTCTTTTTGTTCCGCGACTGGACCGACCACCAGAGCGAGGTGCCGTCTTTGAGCACGCGCCACTGGCGGATCGGATCGCCACCGTCGGGCGCTTCGATCTTGATTACTTCCGCGCCGAATTCAGCCAGCATGCGCGAACAAAAAGGCCCGGCGATAAGTGTGCCGAGTTCCAGTACTTTGATGCCGGCCAATGGGCCGGATGAGGCAGGCTTAGTCATATTCACCGTCAAAAAAAGGATAGGTCATCGATTTCAAAAGCGAGATTGCGGCGCGCTTGCGCTTCAAAGCGCGCCGCCATCGCGGGAGTAAAAAACAGCGTGGTCCGCTGCGCAAAGCGTTTTAACACCTCGCCGCGACCGAACCGGTAGGCCGGACCGGGCACCCAATTGTATTCGGTGCGAATAGCCTCGCTGTATTGTCGATAAAGCGGATCCGGCGCGCCGAGGATAGCCAGGTCAATATCAAGGAACAAAGGCAAATCACGCACCCCTGATATCACTTCGTGCTTCGCGGTAGCCACGATACAGCTTTCGACGGAAGCAATCAGCGCATCGTCTATGCCCATACGTTGCATCGCTTCGCGCGCGCACGCAGCGCTTCGTTCTTCATTGTTCTTCGCGGGGGTGCCGTAGATCGCATCGTGGAACCAGATTGCAAATTCGATCGTCGCCACACTGCTAATATGATCCCGGTTGGCGTCTGCATGCCGCAGCATGGCCATGATATGGGAGAGGTTGTGATAGGCGCGATGCGGTTCGGAGTAATGCCGGACCAGCATGTCCCATGTGGCATCCGATGCTGCGTTATCTGCCGCGACGGATGTGGTAAGTGCCTGCCATTTCGCTTTCAACCAATGCTGATCGCCGGCGGAAATGGCAAACATTACTGAGTAATGGAAGCTCTACGTCGAGCGCCGGTCGAGCATCGCGCGCGCGATTGTGCCGGCATCGACATATTCGAGTTCGCCGCCCACAGGCACGCCGCGGGCAAGACGGCTGACCTTCAGGCCGCGCGCCTTCAGCGTCTCGCTGATGTAATGCGCGGTCGCTTCGCCTTCATTGGTGAAATTGGTGGCGAGCACCACTTCCGTCACCTCGCCATCCGTCGCGCGGTTGATCAGCTTTTCGAGATGGATGTCTTTCGGACCGATGCCGTCCAACGGCGACAGGTGTCCCATCAGAATGAAGTACAAGCCTTTGTATGTCAGCGTCTGCTCGATCATCAACTGATCGCCCGGCGTCTCGACCACGCACAACAGGCTGGCATCACGCTCGGAGTCCATGCAGGTCTCGCACACTTCGTGCTCGGTGAACGTATTGCACTTGGCGCAATGTTGGATACTCTCGACCGCTTGCGACAGCGCCCGTCCCAATTGCGCGGCGCCTTCACGATCGTGCTGCAGCAGGTGATAGGCCATGCGCTGCGCGGACTTCGGCCCTACGCCCGGCAGGCGACGCAAGCTGTCAGCGAGAAATTCCAGGCTGGTAGGTGTTTTCACTAGTTTCTTTGCAACCGCTCACTGACGCCGCCAGCAAGCGGGGAATTAAAAATTAAAACGGCATCTTGAAACCAGGCGGCAGCGGCAAACCGGCCGTCATGCCAGCCATTTTTTCCTGCGACGTGGCTTCCGCCTTGCGCACCGCGTCATTGAAGGCGGCAGCGACCAGGTCTTCCAGCATGTCCTTGTCGTCGCCCAGCAGTGACGGATCGATCGACACGCGCTTGACGTCGTTCTTGCAGGTCATCACGACTTTGACCAGCCCGGCGCCGGATTGGCCTTCCACTTCGATCAATGCAAGCTGGTCCTGCATCTTCTTCATGTTGTCCTGCATTTGCTGCGCCTGCTTCATCAGCCCTGCCAGTTGACCCTTCATCATGATGATTCTCCTGATATGTTGATTAAATCGGTTTGATTGATCCCGGCACGATAGTCGCGCTGAACTCGCGCAGCAGCGACTGCACGAACGGATCCTTGTGCACGGTTTCTTCCGCCTGTCGCTGGCGTTCCTCGCGGTCGGCCTGTGCGTGGGCGCTGGCGGTCTGCGCTACCGCACCAAGCTCGGTATTCACCCGCACCGTTTTGCCAAAATGCTCGGACAACGCGGTAGCCAGCTTGTCCACGTTGCCAGCCGAGCGCAGTGTGTCGAGCGGGATACGCAAGTAGAACTGGGCGCCATCGCCCTCTGTTTCGCACTTCAGCAATTCGCTCTGCAGCGCCAGTTGTTGCGCAACGCCGCGCATCGGAAGCGCGGCGGCAAGCACCGGCCAATTGCCGTCCCACTTCAGCGACGGCACCGGCTGAATGGGTGCGGGCTGCGGCGGCATCCTGATCGCCGGCGCCTGAACTGCAACCGGTGCGGCCCCGATCGTTTTTACATCGGCCGATTGCTCTTCAGTTTTTTTTTGAGCCGCGGCAGACTCTGCTGCAGGGAGCTCTTTCACCTGTAGCCGTTCTTCTTCCCAGGGCGGCACGGAATTCGAAGCAGGAGGCGCAGGCCGTGCGGCTGGCGCAGCCCCCTGCGACTTGCCCCCATTGCGAGCCGCTTCAAGCGCGGCGCGCGCGGGACTTATTCCACCTGCCGGACGAGCAACCGGAGCACTTGCAGTCACTGCCTGTGGAGCAGCTTGCAATCTCGCAGAGGCAGCGGCAGGCGCAGACACAGGCGCGGCCGGTTTCGCTTCGGCAGCGCCTATCCCCGGTCGGAAAGCGAGCATGCGCAACAGCGTCATTGAGAACCCGGCATATTCATCCGGCGCCAAACCCAGTTCATTACGGCCATGCACCGCGATCTGGTAAAACAACTGTATTTCCTCGGCATCGAACATCGAGGCCAGTCGCAGGATGTGCTCGCGTTCCGGGACATCCTCCGGCACTGCAGAAGGCACCGTCTGCGCCAGCGCGATGCGATGAAGCAGCGATCCGAGGTCTTGCAACGCAGCGTTGTACGACAGGCTGCGCGTGGCCATTTCATCGGCGACCGCGAGCAGTCCCGCGCCGTCTTTGGCAGCCAACGCATCGAGCACACGGATCAGATACGATTGATCGAGCGCGCCCAGCATGCCTTGCACCGCTTCCAGCGACACAGTGCCGGCTGCATAGGCGATCGCCTGGTCGGTCAGCGACAACGCGTCGCGCATCGAACCATGCGCGCCTTGTGCGAGCAGGCGCAACGCCGGCGCTTCGAACGCAATGCCTTCCTGGCCGAGTATGTTATCCAGGTGCCCGACGATATGACCGGGCGGCATCTGCTTCAGATTGAATTGCAGGCAACGCGACAACACCGTGACCGGGATCTTTTGCGGATCGGTGGTTGCGAGGATGAACTTGACGTGCTCGGGCGGCTCCTCCAGCGTCTTCAGCATCGAGTTGAACGCATGGTTGGTCAGCATGTGAACTTCGTCGATCATGTAGACCTTGAAGCGCGCGTTGGACGGCGCATAGATTGCCTGCTCCAACAGCTGCGCCATCTCGTCGACCCCGCGGTTCGAGGCCGCGTCCATTTCAATATAATCAACAAAGCGTCCCGCGTCGATCGCGGTACACGCATCACACACGCCACATGGTGTCGCGGTGATTCCGGTCTCGCAATTGAAGGACTTCGCCAGTATCCGCGACAACGTGGTTTTGCCGACGCCGCGCGTACCTGTAAACAAGTAGGCATGATGCAGCCGTTTTTGCTCCAGCGCATGGGTCAGCGCCCGCACCACGTGCTCTTGCCCGACGAGCGTCTCGAAACTCCTAGGACGGTATTTACGGGCCAGGACTTGATAGGACATAGAGATGCATGAGATTAGATATAAGCCACATTTTACCCGACATGCCGGAAGTTATAGACTTGGAAGCAGGAGACAACTTAAACAGAAGGGATAGCCGTCATGCAATGGCCGACACATGAAGTGACTAACCAGGTACCCGAACTGCAAAACTATAACGTTTTTAGCACCGATGTTGCATTGACCGAAGGCGTACGGCGATGGCAGGCCGGTTGGCACGAGGAAAAACTCAGCCGCTTGGGCGCCGAACTGGGCAGCGCCGAAATATTGCACCTAGGTGACCTGGCAAACCGCCACTTGCCGGAACTAACAACCCACGACCGCTCCGGCAACCGCATTGATTCTGTGGAATTTCATCCGAGTTGGCATCAACTGCTCGGACTGCTGCGGCGCGAAGGCCTGCATGCGCTACCGTGGATGCAGCCGAAGACCGGCGCACATGTCGCGCGCGCGGCCGGTTACTTCATGCATGCTCAGTTGGAGTCGGGTTCGTTATGTCCCGCCACGATGACCTTCGCATCAATTCCGGTATTGCAGAATGAACCGGCTTTGTTCGCCGCACTGGAATCAAAGCTCTTCTCATGCGAACACGACCCGCGCGACCTGCCGCTCGAACAGAAACGCTCGATGCTGATCGGCATGGGCATGACGGAGAAACAAGGCGGCTCCGACGTGCGCACCAACACTACGGTTGCATGGCCGTTGCAACGAGAGGGGCGCGGCGCGGAATACCTGCTCACCGGGCACAAATGGTTTTTCTCGGCGCCGATGTGCGATGCCCACCTGGTATTGGCGCGCACCGACGCCGGCCTCTCCTGTTTCTTTGTTCCGCGGTGGCGTCCCGACGGCACTAAGAACGCAATTCTGGTGCAACGACTGAAGGACAAGCTCGGCAACCGATCCAATTCCAGCGCCGAAGTCGAATTCCAGGATGCGTACGGCATCATGGTCGGCGAAGACGGCCGCGGCATACCGACCATAATCGAAATGGCGAATCATACGAGGCTCGACTGTGTGATCGGCAGTGCGGGCCTGATGCGTCAGGCATTCGTGCAAAGCGCGCATCATGCGCGACACCGCACCGCGTTCGGACGTCGGCTCGCGGAGCAGCCGCTGATGCGCAATGTGCTGTCCGACCTCGCGCTCGAAAGCGAAGCGGCAATGCTGTTGATGCTGCGCCTGGCGCGTGCCTTTGAAAGGCCGGACGACCCACTGGAATGCGCATGGCGGCGCATCGTCACGCCGGCCGCGAAATTCTGGGTGTGCAAGCGCGCGCTCGAATTCACCGGCGAATGCATGGAAGTATGGGGCGGCAACGGTTATGTGGAAAACGCCCCGATGGCGAGGATGTATCGCGAAGCGCCGGTGAACTCTATCTGGGAAGGGTCGGGCAACGTGATGTGCCTTGATGTGCTGCGCGCTATTGAGCGCGAGCCCGAAGGATTTATGCGTCTGCTGGACGAACTCGATGAGTCAGTCGCAGCGAATAAAGGTTTGCATGAATTGGTGACGGGCCTGCGGAAGGATCTTGCAACGCCGCCCGAGCAACGCGAGATGCTGGCTCGCCGCTACGTTCAGCGCCTGGTGCTTGCGATCCAGGGCCATCTTATGTTGCAGCATGCTCCAGCGGCGATCGGCGAGGCATTCATTACCAGTCGTATCGATGCGGAATCGGGCCGGGTGTATGGCACACTATCGGCATCGGCGCTGCAACAGACTATTCTGGAGCGCGCGTGGCCGGTTTAGAACAGGGGAAGAAATGAAAGAGGCGAGCCTTGTCTGCGGCACTTACGGGATATGGCTGTGGCTGCTTCGTTCCCGACCTGACCAGGTTGGCCATGCCGCAATGCGCAGGGGCCCGCCAAGCAGCATTCTAACAGCAAAGCAGAGACGGCGCTCCGGGAATTCATGCGGACCAGGCCTCTTTCCCCGGCCCGCTCTTACAGAGGACTAACTCTTCCTGATAAGACCGCACGCAATACGGCCGCCGGCATTGCCGACCGGTTGCGAAACATAGTCGTCCGGATTCGCATGGATGATGACTGCGCGATTCAGGATGCCGTGCTTGCCATCGTCGACACGTATCGTGTCCACTTCGAACGTTGCATTCGATTCTCCGTTGCCGTCGGCGACCAGGTTGACCAGGTCGCCCGCGTGGCGTTTTGCCTCACCTGCGTGCGCATGCGGGTTTCCGTCTGGATTGAAGTGCCCGCCGGCAGTGAGCGCATCGGCGGAAGAGCAGTCGCCTTTTTCATGCACATGGAAACCGTGCTGGCTATTTGGCTTCAGGCCGCGCACTTTTACCGATACGAGAGTCTTGGCTCCCTGCTCGACAAAATCAACGTTCCCCGCAACATTCGAACCGCTCTTCGCTTCGAGGCTCGCACGCGCCTGCTTGCCGGCGGACTGCGATGGGTTGGTCTGACAACTGACTAGTGCCGCTACGCCGACGAGTGCAATCAACAGTTTCATCTCAGCTCTCCTTTGTTCTGGTTGTGGGGGATTGCGAAAGATTAACTGTCGAAATGCAAACTGTCTACGTTGCTACTTTGCACTGTTTTTTTTAAAGACCGATTTCCTGCCAGATCCGGTCGACCCGCTGCTTCACTTCGTCGGTCATCTCGATCGTACGGCCCCACTCGCGAGTGGTCTCGCCCGGCCACTTATTGGTCGCATCGATACCCATCTTGCTGCCGAGGCCGCTGACGGGCGACGCGAAGTCGAGATAATCGATCGGCGTGTTGTCGACCAGCGTGGTATCGCGGGTCGGATCGACGCGTGTGGTAATGGCCCAGATCACCTCTTTCCAGTCACGGATGTTGACGTCTTCGTCGACCACCACGATGAACTTGGTATACATGAACTGCCGCAGGAAACTCCATATGCCAAACATCACGCGCTTGGCGTGGCCCGGATACGCCTTCTTCATCTGCACCACAGCCATCCGGTAACTGCATCCTTCCGGAGGCAGGTAGAAATCGGTGATTTCAGTAAATTGTTTCTGCAACAGCGGAATGAATACTTCATTCAATGCGACGCCCAGAATCGCCGGTTCATCCGGCGGTTTGCCGGTGTAGGTCGAGTGGTAGATCGGGTCGCGCCGCATCGTGATGCGGTCGATGGTGAATACCGGAAACCAGTCCTGTTCGTTGTAATAGCCGGTATGGTCGCCGAACGGGCCCTCGAGCGCGTGTTCATAGCCGGAAGGATGCTTCTCATCCGGATAGATGTGCCCCTCAAGTACGATCTCAGCGGACGCCGGGACGCGCAACTCACTCCCGATCGCTTTGGTCAACTCAGTGCGACTTCCGCGCAGCAATCCGGCGAATTGATATTCCGACAAGCTGTCCGGCACGGGCGTCACCGCGCCCAGTATGGTCGCCGGGTCGGCGCCGAGCGCGACGGAGATCGGATAGGGCTGACCCGGATTAGCGAGACAGTGCTCCCGAAAATCCAGCGCCCCACCCCGATGCGCCAGCCAACGCATGATCACCTTATTGCGCCCGATCACTTGCTGGCGATAGATGCCGAGGTTTTGTCGCTTCTTGTGCGGACCCTTGGTAATGACGAGGCCCCATGTGATCAGGGGTGCAATATCACCGGGCCAGCAATGCTGAATCGGCAGGCGTGCAAGATCGACGTCATTCCCTTCCCACACGATGTCCTGGCACGGCGCGGAACGCGTCTCCTTCGGCGCCATATCCCACAACGCCTTGACCAGCGAACCCAGCCCCATCAAATCCTTGAAGCCCTTCGGCGGCTCCGGCTCTTTCAGCAGCGCGAGTACCTGCCCGATCTTGCGCAACTCGCTGACATCCTCGGCGCCCATGCCGAGCGCAACGCGGCGCGTCGTACCGAAAAGGTTACCCAGTACCGGTATCGTATGTCCCTTGGGTTTTTCGAAAAGAAGCGCTGGTCCTTCGCTCCGCAACGCGCGGTCACAGACTTCCGTCATCTCCAAATAGGGTGAAACAGGGATCGAAATACGCTTAAGTTCGCCAATTTCTTGCATCTGGGAAATAAAATCCCTTAAATCCGAATATCTCATGATTTTTCGCAAAGTTCGTTTGCGTGACTTTATATTAAGTTATGGGTCCAACTGGTTGATTGTATTCACGTTCAACAACGGTAAGCGAGAAACCTAGACATAAAAGTAATGACTTTGCTTTTTGATAGTATTGACTTGATATAAACAGCCTACTAAAATTCGCCCACTTTCATTAAGCACCAGTGCGAGGCTGGTTGAACAAATCGCAACATCACGGGATCGGGGTCCCACATGACATTTTAAGGAGTGTTTTCAAAAGGCGTCTGCCTTATCCCCGAAAAAATTGCTTGCTGCTAATCGGCGCCTACCAGCCGTAAGCCCGCAACAGGCAATCCGAGTCTGCTGAGAGCGCATTGCGCCAGCTGACAGTGTTCTGACTAACGGCAATCTAAGCGTCTACGGTTATCGCTTGTGGATTCTTTGCTTGCCGCGTCGTCGAATCAGGAGGTTCAATGATTGATCGTATGTTCACGGCGACGTCTTCGTACGCCCGACGAACAGCCAGCCAGTCCGCTGCGTGGGCCGTATTTGCCCGCGACACGGTGAGCGGTTTCGTCACCACCGCCCATCACACGCTGATGATTTTGGGTGTTACCGCCATCGGTATCGTTGCGCTGATGTTCGTCAAGCCGGATCTGGCCGATAAGGTCAAGGCGATGTCACCCTTTGCTGTCACCCAGCAGACCGCATCGGCCCAGCCGAGCGTCGCGCCGGAACAGGACGGCGCTTACATCAAGACCGTAGCGATGGCCGACACCTCTGCCTTCGAGGAACTGAACAGCAAGGCTGCACAGGCCGACTTGCGGCAACAGGAGTGGGTGACCAATTGGCTGTCGAAGCGTTACCGGGTTGCCAACGATGCGATCGATATGCTGGTTTCATCCGCTTATGTCACTGCCAGGGAGATTAAGCTCGATCCCCTGCTGATCCTGTCTGTCATGGCGATCGAATCGCGGTTTAACCCATTTGCCGAGAGTCCGGTAGGCGCACAAGGCCTGATGCAGGTGATGTCCAAGGTCCACCGCGACAAGTTCGAGGACCACGGGGGCATGAAAGCGGCCCTGGACCCGGTAGCCAACATCAGGGTAGGTTCTTTGATCCTGAAGGAATACGTGACCCGCGGCGGCTCGGTGGAAGCCGGTCTCAAGCTGTACGTAGGCGCAGGCGCCTTCGATACGGATTTCGGCTATGGCAACAAGGTATTGGCGGAATATCAACGCTTGAAAGAAGTTGCCAAGGGCAAGAAGGTATCGATCCATTCGACACCGGTAGCCGCACCGCCAAAACCGAAGGCGCAGGAAGCAAAGGCCGACACGCCAGCTACGAACGACGAAGCGGCGCTTGGCAAGGAAGACAAGCTCGCTGCTTTGTAAAGTATTTCAGCATCCGATCAAAACAAAAAGGAGCCAGTTCGGCTCCTTTTTTTCGCTCCGTTTACCACAGCATACGAGCTGGTTTCGATCTGTCATGGGGAGGCAGGGCGCGCCCTACCGCTACCTTTTACGTTCATACAATCCGGTCTACGCCTTGAAGAAATCACGCAAGCGTAAAACCGCTTCCCGCAGATTCTCCATCGAAGTCGCATACGACACCCGTATATATTGACGGGCAGTATGCGGACCGAAATCCAGCCCGGGCACCAGCACCACCCCGGCCCGGTTCAACATGTCGATGGTCAGGTGGTCGGCGTCGTCAGACAGCGCGGTACAGTCCGCGTAGACATAGAACGCACCGTCGGGCGTCACCGGCACTTTGAAACCCAACTCGCGCAGCGCCGGAACGATGTAGTCGCGGCGGCGTTTGAATTCGGCCTTGCGCTGCTCGTAAATCGCGATGGATTCCGGCGCGAAGCAGGCGACTCCGGCATGCTGCGCGATGCTCGAAGCGCAGATGAAGAGGTTTTGCGCCAGCTTCTCGAACTGCGGCACCAATATTTCGGGCACCACCAGCCACCCAAGCCGCCAGCCGGTCATGTTGAAATACTTCGAGAAGCTGTTGATGACTATCACGTCTTCACCCAGCGACAAGGCCGAAAACGGCGCCTCATCATAGGTCAGCCCCTGGTAAATCTCGTCGACGATGGTGAAGCCGTCTCGCTCGCGCACTGCAGCGACGATTTTGGCCAGCTCATCGTGGGCGATCGAGGTGCCCGTGGGATTTGACGGTGACGCCAGCAATACGCCTCGGGTCTCCGCTGTCCAGTGTTCCCGCACCATCACTTCCGTCAACTGGAAGCGTTCGTCCGGACCGCTGGGAATCATGCTGGCCCGTCCCTCGAAAGCGGCAACAAAGTGGCGGTTGCAGGGATAGGACGGATCCGGCATCAATACTTCCGAGCCCTTCTCTACCAGGGCGGCGCAGGCCAGCAGCAACGCTGCGGAGGCGCCGGCCGTGACGACAATGCGGGACGGTGATATCTCCAGCCCGTATACACGTCGATAGTGAGCGGAAATCGCTACACGCAACGCCGGAATACCGACAGCGGAAGTGTATTGCAGCTTGCCGTCGGCCATTGCGCGGGCGGCGGCTTCGATGACTGGCGGCGCGGCCGTAAAGTCCGGCTCGCCGATGCCCATATGGATGATGTTGCGACCTTGCTTCTCCAGTTCCGCCGCCATTTTCGCCAGTTCCATGACATGGAATGGCGCAATATTGGCAAGCCGGGAGGCAAGTTGAAAATCGTGACTGGCGGGATTCATAACGATTTATGAGTCGGCAGCGAGGATGTTCCCGCTGCGGCGGGTTATTTTTCTGTCAGCGCTTCTTTGCTGCGTCGACTTCGACGCTGCGCGCGTTGGCGGCGAATTTGTCGAGTACGCCGTTGACGTATTTATGACCGTCGATGCCGCCGAACGATTTGGTCAGTTCGACCGCCTCGTTAATGACGACCTTGTACGGGATTTCGATATGGTTGTTGAGCTCGTAAGCGCCGATCAACAACGCGGCATGCTCGACCGGGGACAACTGCCCGATCGGGCGATCGATCAGCGGTGCCAGGCCGGCGCGCAATGTACCGGCTTCCTTGATGGCGCCATGTAAGAGCGCATCGAAATGCTCGGCATCGGCTTTGTCGAAGCCGTGCGCCTGACGGATATGCGCATCAATCGCACCGACGTCTTCATTGTTGAGCAACCACTGGTAAAGGCCCTGCAGCGCGAATTCGCGGGCGCGATGGCGCGGTGTGCGATTCTTGCTCGGGTTGGCATGAATAGTTTTCTGGTTCATGGCTGGCTTGCTGCATGTGCCCCGGAGTGCCGGAGCGATGAAAAAAAATTCGCGGCCGCAAGGAGCGGGCCGCGACGCGACCGAACACGACCTTACTCTTCCTCGGTCGCTTCAGCGAGTTCTTCAAGCGCAATCGCGAGGTTGGCCATTTCAACTGCAACCCGCGCCGCATCGGCGCCTTTTTCGGCCATACGCGCTTCCGCCTGCTCGTCGGTTTCCGTCGTCAGCACCGCATTGGCGATCGGGATGCCGAAGTCGAGTCCGACACGGGTGATGCCGGCGCCGGATTCGTTCGACACCAGTTCAAAGTGATAAGTCTCGCCACGAATGACGGCGCCAAGCGCGACCAGTGCGTCGAACTGTTGGGTTTCGGCCATTTTCTGTAGCGCGAGCGGGATTTCCAGTGCGCCAGGAACAGTCACGTGCAGCACATCCTCGTCAGCAACCCCGAGATGTTTGAGTTCGGCCAGGCAAGCGGACAACAAGCCGTGACAGACATCTTCGTTGAAACGGGCTTGTACGATACCGATGCGCACACCTTCCCCGTTCAGATTGCTTTCGTAAGTTCCTACTGTCATAGCTGTTCCTTTTTGCGCAACGCGCGTTGTTACTTGTATTGGTGACGACCAGCCTGCAACATAACGATGCCTCTCGCGAGGGAACATTGCAAGCCTTTGATGTTATTGAGAAAAATCCCGGGCTTTTCCGGGATTTTACAGGAAGGACGGTTACTGGCCGGGTTTGTCCTGATAGCCGATCACTTCGAGGTCAAAGCCGGTCATCGACGGCATTTTCCTCGGGCTGGCAAGGAGCTTCATTTTCCCGACGCCGAGATCCTTGAGAATTTGCGCGCCAATACCGTAAGTACGCAAATCCATGCGCGCGGCGCGCGGCTGCGTCTTCGCTTCGCCGCTACTTAAAGCGGCAAAATGGGCAAACATCTGTTCAGCCGACTCTTCACAGTTCATCAGCACCATGGCGCCGCGTTCAGACGCCTTGAGCGCCGCCATCGCGGAGGCGATATTCCATGAGTGGGTCGTTGCCTTGGTTTCGAGCAGGTCGAGTACCGACACCGGCTGATGTACGCGGACCAGGGTTTCCAGTTCGGGAACGGGATCGCCATGCACCAGCGCCAGGTGCGCGCCGCCGCTCGGCTTGTCACGATAAGCAATGGCCCTGAAACTGCCGTACGCGGTCTGCATCGTGCTTTCCGCGATGCGCTCGACGATGCTTTCGTGCCGGCTGCGATAGTGGATCAGGTCGGCAATCGTGCCGATCTTCAGCCCATGCTCTTTGGCGAATTCGAGCAAATCCGGCAGGCGCGCCATCGTGCCGTCGTCCTTCAGGATCTCGCAAATCACAGCGGCAGGCGTCAGGCCGGCGAGCTGCGCAAAATCGCACCCCGCTTCTGTATGGCCGGCGCGCATCAGCACGCCGCCTTTTTGCGCCTTCAGCGGGAAAATGTGGCCCGGCTGCACGATGTCCGACGACTTCGCGTTCTTCGCGACCGCCACCTGGATGGTTCGTGCGCGGTCAGCTGCCGAAATACCGGTCGTGACGCCTTCGGCCGCTTCGATCGACACCGTGAAATTGGTGCCGTACGCGGTGCCGTTCCGGCTGGTCATCATTGGCAAGTTGAGCTGGTCGCAACGCTCCTCGGTCAAGGTGAGGCATACCAGCCCACGCCCGAACCTGGCCATGAAATTGATGGCTTCCGGCGTGACGAATTCAGCGGCGAGCACCAGGTCGCCTTCATTTTCGCGGTCTTCCTCATCAACGAGGATGACCATGCGCCCGGCGCGCAATTCTGCAACGATTTCTTGAGTTGTTGATATGGACATGACGTAAACCCTGATTGACCCGCTATTTTAAAGGATTTACCCAGGTTCCAGCCGTAAAGACCTGATTATCGTAAGGATACCCGCAGCACACGCTACGTCAGCGCATGCATCTCGCGCCGGCGTAATGCAAACGCCAGAAAATCCGCTGTCGGCATCGGTCGGCCGAACATGAAACCGTGGCCGTTATTGCAGCCCAAATGCGTGAGGAAAGCGGCCTGCGCGGCGGTCTCGACGCCTTCCGCCACGGTCGTGATACCGAGGCTCTTCGCCATTGCAACGATTGCGGTCACGATAGCAACATTGTGACGATTGTCCGGAAGAT
>JAQGMD010000197.1 GCA_028292565.1 Burkholderia sp.
GGCCTGGTCCGGCCCGACTCCGCCGTCGTCGACGCAGGCATACAAGATGTCGACGGCAAGTTTCGCCCCTAAGGCACCGCGCAGGAATAAGTTGGTCAATTTTGCTGTCCGTAGCGGGCGCGTTGCAGAGAGCCTGTTCTTCTTTTTTCTTGCGAACGTGTTGCTCGTCGTCGCCATAGCTCGCTTTGGCTCCTCCTCACGCCTTGCACCGCATCCCGCGACGGCCGCCAAATTGCCCAACTTATTCCTGCGCGGCGCCTAACCCCCCGATAATTGTTTAATCCACCGTCGGCGGAGCCAGGATCTCGCGGCTGCCATTCGAAGCCATCGAGGACAGTATGCCCGCAGCTTCCATCTGCTCCACCATCCTTGCCGCACGGTTGTACCCAATGCGAAGTTGCCGCTGGACCGACGAGATCGACGCCCGCCGCGTGCGGACGACAAAAGCGACGGCTTCGTCATAGAGCGGATCGGCTTCGGCATTTCCTTCCTCACCGAGTGCTTCCCCGGCAGCTTCCTCGCTCGGTGCGCCGGCCAGAATGGCCTCTTCGTATTCCGGCTCGCCGAATTGCTTCAGGTATTCAACCACGCGATGCACTTCTTCATCGGACACGAATGCGCCATGCACGCGCTGCGGATAGCCGCTTCCGGGTGGCAAAAACAGCATGTCGCCATGGCCGAGCAAGGCCTCGGCGCCCATCTGGTCGAGCACGGTGCGTGAATCGATTTTCGATGAGACCTGGAAGGCCACGCGCGTGGGAATGTTTGCCTTGATGAGTCCGGTGATCACGTCCACCGAGGGCCGCTGCGTCGCGAGTATCAGATGGATGCCGGCGGCGCGTGCCTTTTGGGCAAGGCGGGCGATCAGTTCTTCGATCTTCTTGCCGGCCACCATCATCAGGTCGGCCAGTTCGTCGATGACGACAACGATCATGGGCAGCGTTGATAGCGGCTCAGGTGCATCCGGGGTAAGGGAAAACGGGTTGGTGACCTTCTTCTCCGCGGCTACGCCGTCACGAATCTTCTGGTTGTATCCCGCAAGATTGCGTACGCCGAGAGCGGACATCAGCCGGTAGCGCTTGTCCATCTCGGTCACACACCACGAAAGCGCATTCGCGGCCAGCTTCATATCGGTGACGACCGGCGCGAGCAGATGCGGAATGCCGTCATACACCGACAACTCGAGCATTTTCGGATCGATCATGATCATTCGAACATCGGCCGGCGTCGACTTGTAGAGCAGCGACAGGATCATCGCGTTGATGGCGACTGATTTTCCGGAGCCGGTCGTGCCGGCGACCAGCATATGCGGCGCGCGCGCCAGGTCGGTGACAACCGGGATGCCGGTAATGTCCTTGCCCATCGCCAGCGTGAGATGCGACGGCGATTTACGATAGGCATCGGATTCGAGCATTTCCGAAAGTCGGATCATCTGCCGCTGCGCATTCGGCAGTTCGAGGCCCATGCAGGTCTTGCCAGGAATCGTTTCGACAACGCGGATGGATGTCAGGCCCAATGCTCTCGACAGATCCTTCATCAGCCCGACGATCTGAGCGCCACGTACTCCGACTGCCGGCTCGACCTCGAAGCGGGTGATGACCGGACCGGCGCATGCGCCGAGCACCGTTACCGGCACCTTGAATTCCTTCAGCCGCTGTTCGATCAATAGGCCAGTCTCGGCAAGATCGCCGACCGGAATCTCGACCACGTTGCCGGAGGTCGCATCAAGCAAGTCAAGCCCGGGCAATTCGACACTGATTTCAGCAGGCGCCTGAAATTCAAACTGGGTTCCCACGACGGCACGGGGGCTGGAAGCAGCCGCAGCGGGCGGCACGACGGCAAAACCTTCAGCCGGCCGGACAGGGTCCGGCGCGAGTGACGGGGCCGCAGTTGTTTGTTCCTGAAACTCCGGTGGCGCAATGGAAGAAGGCGACGCAGGTTCGGGCACCGCTTCGGACGCATAAGCGACCTTGCTCTCCAACGGTTCCGGATGCATCTCCTTCTGTTCTTTGACTGGGTAATCGTCCTGTGCCGGGGTGGGGGGTGACTGCGCTTCGGTCACCGGTCTGTCCGCCGTTGGCATCTCTGCTTTCATCGCAGCTCGCAACTCAATCGCCATTGCGGCATAGCGGGCAGCGTTGCTAATGGGTTGTGCGGCTATAGCAGGCGCAGGCGCGCCGGGCAAGTCGGCTGTTTGCGGACGCTGCTCCTGTCCCGGCGCCGGTGAGTGAGTCGGCGCCGATGGACCAGGAAACATCGACCTGGTGATTTTTCCGATGACGTGCTTCTCAGCGCTCTCCCGCGTCGGCTGCGCGGCAGCCTGATGAGGGTGCGCGCTGATCCGGCCGACGCTTTTTGGCGCAGCCATAGTCGGCGCTGCGCTCGGTGCATTGGCGCGCGCGAGCATCGCTGAAGTTGGACGTATGCGTTCAAACGGGGCCCATTCGTCGCTCGTTCGCCCGTTCGAGGTCGTCCCGGATGTTTTTGCATCACGCACCGAAGTCATCTTCTCGGGAGGCTTCACCGATTTTTTCGGCGAGATCGGCGGTGGCAATTTCCACGGCTCAGTCCTTCGGGGCTGACCGCTGCCTGCCACCGGCGTGCTGCCCGGCCGGGACCGCGCAGGCGGATCTTCCTTTGCTATGAACTTTGGCGGCTGGCTGTCCTCATTCCGCCTTAGTCCCGTAGCCACTCGTTGGCTGGCGCCGTAACACCACGCGAAAAGACGGAACGCTCCGCGGCCAAACAGCCATGGCATTGCGATGGCTGCTATCGTAAGCATGATCAGCACGCCCAGGAATATGCCGAGGGAATCGACTATGGATGTCGCGAGTATCTGGCCGAAAACAACGCTGTCGCCAGGTGCTGATTCATCGCTCCGGATCAATGCTTCCAGAGCGCTGCTTGTGCACAGCATGAGCAACGTGCCTAGCCACAAACGGATCGAGCCGTGGCCGTATAATTGCGTTTTTTTAAAGACTATCACTTTGAAGAGACGCCATCCCAAGGGGACAACCCACAGCACTGACCATCCAAACCACCCCAATACAACCATGTGCATTCTCTGTTTCTACGTAATACGGAACAACTGATCCAAGTCCGCAATCTGACACGCTTGGGTCGCAGGCCCGTACTGTAGCAGATCGTCCGATCGGAAAATACATCGCGCGTCGTTTCCGTCGCACCAAGAGAATTGAATTACAACAGGGAACTGACTGGAGAATTTCCAGCCTAAACGTTCCGCAAAGAATTATCAGATAGGTACTAACTTGAGTGAATTAGAACAGCAACCAGACTCCGGCGACACCAAGTTGGACGACCTCGTGGCACTCGTCGAGGAAGCGGCCCGCGCGCTGGTGGATCTCCGAACTGAAAACGCCGCCCTGACGAAAGAGTTACGCGAACATCAAATGTCCGCGCAATCAGGGGCGGCGGAGCTCGATCTCCGACGGCAGCGTATTGAAGAGCTGGAACGATCCGAGGCGAATTTGAACAAGGAATATGCTGCCTTGATTAGAGAAGCAGAGGCGGCGCAAATGGCAGTGCACGCAAAAGCATCCGAACCGGACGCCGAAAGTCAACGCATAGAACTGCTTGAACAATCGGTTGCTGCGCTGAAGGAGGAAAACGCTGCGTTGACCGAAGAAGTAGAGGCGGCGCGAATGGCAGCGATCGCAAAAACATCCGAGCCAGACACCGAAAGTCAACGAAGAGAAGCGCTTGAACAATCGGTTACTGCGCTAAAGGAGGAAACCGCAGCGTTGACCAAAGAAGTACAGGAAGCGCAAGCGGCCGCGGACATGAAGGCAATAGAGCTGGATATTCGAAGGCAGCGGATTCATGTACTCGATCAATCCATTGCCGAACTGAGGAAGGACGCGAGCCTCTCCCAATGGCTGCGTAGTAAATTCAGCAACTCCAGTTTTCTTAACCATATCGAGAAGTTGTATTTCAGCGACCATCCCGAGGAAACGAACACACAGTAGCCGGTCACCGGGAACGTGCACGAAAGCGCTTCCTGGACGCTATGCACCGCCGCGCTTTATCGACGCATCGATCAAACCCTGCCAGACCACCTCGAGCTCCAGCCCGATCGATTTTGCCAATCCATCGAGGTCGGGGAATAGCGTGGCATTCGTGATATTCATGCGATATAGCGACTTCATTGCTTCTTCCCGAATCTGGCGCGGCAGGATGATCTTTTTGATCAACATGTCCTCGCCGGGATACTCACTGAGGATTTCATCCAGCGATTTGTCCAGCACCCCCGGTACGACCACCGTCCCTGATTGAGCGACGAGACGCCGGTCCATTTCGGTCGGCTCGCCGGTCCAGATGATCTGATTGATATTCTGCAGAAAATAGCGTTCGAAATTCCCCCTCCCCCTCGGATCGATGTTTTCCCTCGTCAGCCGGCGATTCCGGGCGGGTGTGGCATGCCACAGCACGGGCGTGTTCAATGCATATACCGCGGCATCAGTCACTGCATTCTCGAGCGCAAAGAACGCGGCGACAAAAGGCGACTTCGTAAAATCCAGCAGCCTGGTCGGCGCCCCGTGGTGCTGCATCAATGCCACGCAACGCAGGTCGTCGTTCAACACGCTGGCGTCGGTCAGGTAATTGTGCGCCTTGCGGCGAAAAATCCGTATCGCCCGCTCTTCGCGTATGCGCCAGGTGGACTGATCCGGGACGAAGGCTTCCAGGTAACGTGACAGCGAGCTAAGCAACGGCCATCCGGCATCCTGCTGGCCCCGGAAAGCCCAGCCATCGAGTTCCGAGGACAAGGATACGAACTCGTTCCAGCTTGAAATACCGATCTCGTGCAATTGGCTGCCTCTTGCGGGGCGGTTGGCGATGCGGATTATTATGCGCCTTCCGGGCGGGTTGCACTTGCGGTGAACTTCAGGGTTCGGGGCAACTACACAAGTCGAACGGCACCGTAGGGCGCATCACGATGCGCCGCACTTCACTGGCTTGTGCGCTAACGAGCGTGAACACGCATGTGTTGGACCACCACCAACGCACCTTCCCCGACTGTTTGATCGAGCCCGCCACTTGCTTGATCCCGTCTCATAATCAGTCGACAAGCGGCTCTGCCCATACCAATACATTCCCCTTTTTTTTCAACGACTTACATCCCGCCAGCGACGGATCATCATGGCTGGCACGCCCCCTGCTATATGTGTACCGAGCGCGAAAAAAAACGCCTCACCACCAACCCCAACCTTATGAACCTTTAAGGAGATTTGAAATGAAAGCACTCACAATCAAAGACCTGTCCGTTACCGAACAACTCGACAGCAAAGCCATGGCCGGCGTCCGCGGCGGCCATGACTGGAAGGCGAGGATGCTGGCCTTCCCGGCTGTCTACCAGTCCTACGCTTCGAGCAAGAGCGTGACAGTCTCGCAAGCGAACAACCAGATCCAGGACAACGACACCGGCAACGGCTCGGCAGTGTTTGGCGGCAGCATCACCGCTTTCAACACCCAGACTGGCCTGAACTTCAACAGCGTGCGCTAATCACGTACCGATACGGTGGAGGCCTGGCCTCCACCAATTTCCACCACAGAAAGTAAAGGAACCTGCCATGTCATCCATTAAAGTTCGTGACCTCGCTCCCGTCAGCAGGCTCGACCGCAAGGCCATGTCGGCCATCCGCGGCGGCGCCGGAGTCGGCAGCCCCGATGTGAAAGTGTTTGTGCCGATCAACATCAACCAGACCAACAACCTGGTTCAGAACGTTGCCGTGGCCAACAACAGCATCATCGGCGGCGGCGCGGATATCAGGGTCGCTCCCACCCAGTTCGGAGTGAATATGCTTACGTTGCCTTCGATGTCCGGTTTTTTTGG
>JAQGMD010000200.1 GCA_028292565.1 Burkholderia sp.
GTATCAAGCTCGAACAGACGTGTCTCCGAAGAGAAGCCTGAGGCCTGATTCATGATGCCGACGGTTTCCTCGGACAGATCTGACATATGGCGACCGGTTTGAATATTGCTATTTAGTTAACTACAGCGACGATAATATAGGCTTGTTTTAATTGCAATATTTGTCTTGAGCAACCTAGAAGATGAAGGAATCGCGGGGGGCTGAACGTGTAGCAAAGGGCGCATCCCGTGCCGGTATTTTATTGCAATTTTGTCAACTTTAAAGGACACTGGCTTTCCCCGCTTTTCGGATCAGTCTTCTCTAGGAGGGCCTATGGTTCCCGCAAAAATACGATCATCCTTTTGGGTTTCAGGCATTGCGTTTGGCGTATTCCTCGCAATTGCGTCGTGGCTGATTCATACGGCGTACAACACTGAGCTGACGGAGGTCATCGATTGCGCGGACGATCCGTCGCAGTCTGGAATGCAGTGGATGTGCAAGAAAACCATTTACCATTTGCGCGTGACGCCGGATGAAGTGAAAGAGCTTAATAGCATGGCGGGTGCGTACTTTGCGGTTCAACTGGACGACAAAGTCGAAGCAGAGAAATTGCTGCAATACTTCTTGTCACGCGGCGTGGATATCAACAGCGTCGACACCCAGACCAGCGATGAGGGATTTACTGCGTTGCATAACGCGGTTTATTCCAATGAGCCTAAAGAAGTGGAACTGCTGCTCGCGCATGGCGCCAAGGCGGACGCGCTCAGCAGCAAAAATCAGATGCCGCTCGAACTGGCGAAGGAACTGCAGATCAAGCATGCGCAGGAGGATCGCAGCCAAGTGATCAAGTTGCTGGTCGAAAGCGGGCGGCCGAAGTATTCGGGATTTCTGCGGCGGTATAACTGAGGCAGGTTATTCATCACAACAAGTGGCACGTCGCTCGCTCTTGCGAGCGAATATACTGACCGTCAGCTCACTCCAATACCGACGGCCGGACAACATGACTGATCTCGCAACACTCAAGTCCCTGCTTTTCAAATTCAGGGATGACCGGAACTGGAAGCAGTTCCATACGCTCAAGAACCTGATCATTTCCCTCAACCTGGAATCCGCGGAACTGCTGGAACTCACCCAGTGGAAAACGGATGACCAGGTTTCTGCGTTGGTGTCCGATCCCGGCTTCCAGGAGGCGCTCAGGGATGAGTGCGCGGATGTGCTGCTGTATCTTCTGCTTGTTTGTGATGCGGCGGGCGTTGATTTGCTGGACGCGGCGGCGAACAAGATCGGCAAGAACGCGCTGCGCTATCCGGTGGATCTTTCGCACGGGTCGGCGAAAAAATATACCGAGTTGAACAAGGAAGAGTAGGCACCGCCGCAGGGAACAGCCGCGGCGGTAGTTGCTCGTTGGGGCTGGATTTTGTTGGCTATTTGTTGTTGGCTTGATTGATGCTCTTCATGAGGTGATGTCTTTGGGCATCGGCTTTTCTTGATTCTGCCAAGTTCACAGTCTCCTGATTGTTCTTTTTCATATACGCGTTTAAATCCCGGTTTTGGGTCTCGGTAAGGAATTTTGACCAATCCTTGTGTCCGAAAACGCTGTTTTCGACCCATCTGATGCGACTTTGGTCCAGCCTTGCCCGCACGTCCGACTGTGGCTGTGTCGAACTTACTCCCGACGCAATGCGCGTCCATACATTCCCAAGTCGGGCTTTGAAATTGTCCGCCCACTTGCCGGGGCCCCTAAAAGGCGAAACGTTCAGATGAACAAGTTTATTGATACGAGGATTCCGCTTATTCGATCCGTCACCACCGTGAGTCACGTTCGCATTCTGAACTGGGGATACCCTAATACGATTCATGTTTCTTCCTTAAACGATCATTGCGCTGTGCGCGAGTGCGGGAACGACGACGCTGATGCCTGGAAATAGTGCTCGGTCCAATCCTTTGCCTGACCGGCCACGTCGAGTAACAGATCGGCCAACTCTCCCGGGGTGATGCTCAACGGACGATGGGTAGCGAATACAACATGTTTTGTTGGTTGGAAGATCATGAAGGCCGGGAAGTGACCGACATGCACAAACATGTTTGCCTCCAGAAGTGCCTCGTACACTTCGGCTTTTCGATGCGAGGGAGCTGGCCCGAAATCGCAGTAAATCGTCAGCACGTTGGGGCTGTATTTTTCGTTGTAGACAAATGAAAAACTGGCATCGTTTAGCTCTATCGCACCGCCCTCCACCAATCGTGACGGCTCGTCCAAACCGGTCAGTTCACAAAAGTTATGCGCCAGTTTCTTAAAAACGGATATCGACATGGGGCAATCTCCAGGTTCAGTGAGCGCATACTCAGGCATAAAAATCCGTATGACGGCATTGTTAAAATGCGCTCCTATGTGCCGTTCGCTTCCTTCCGGCATAAGGCTCCGGTCCCCATGAGTGGCATGACGATGGGAGGGGTTCCATTTATTTGGGAAGCGAACGCTAGTGCTTCAACGTCCCCGCCTTGACCACATTGATTATCCGGTCATACCCCATCTCGCCTCGTATGGCGCGGGCGAAGGCCTGTGCCACATCGGCCACGGCCGGGCCCTGCAGCTCGACGCCCGTGTCGCGCCACGGCGGGATGCCCTTGTCGGGATAGCCGACCCACTCGCGCCCGACACACAATCCGGCAACGAAGGCAATACGGTTGTCTACGCAGATCGATTTGCGCGGACAGCCACTGTTGTCATTCCGAACGCAACGGTCAACCTGGGGGGTTGGCTCATTTCAACTCGCGGCGGCGAGTGTACCTACACTGACCGGTTCAATCGCAGCCTGCACCAACCGCACGCGAGTGATCTCCGATGGCGCACCAAATCGCTTCGGCGGGCCCCAATATCCAGTGCCGCGGCTTGTGTACACCCACAGCTTGTGCAAACGATTCAATCCCGAGACATACGGCTGCTGCAACGGAACCGCGAAGTTCCAGGGGAAGAATTGTCCGCCATGGGTATGACCTGACAGCTGTAAATCGAAGCCGGCATCGGCCGCGACGGATGCAGTGCGCGGCTGGTGCGCCAAAAGGATCTTCACCGCCAGATGCGCGGGAGCGCCGGCCAGTGCAGCATGTGGATCGCTGCGATGCGTCTCGTCGAAGTGGTGCGCGGTGTAGTCGGTCACGCCGGCGATCAGCACCGACGCGTTCCGATGCTTGAGGATGACGTGCTCGTTCAACAATACCGTGAGTCCGAGACGCCGCAGTTCAGCGATCCATGCATGTGCGTTCGAATAGTACTCGTGGTTGCCGGTGACAAAATACGTGCCGTGCCGAGACTTCAATCTTGCCAACGGCGCGGTGTGCGGCGCCAGGTTCTTGACACTTCCGTCCACCAGGTCGCCGGTGATCGCGACGATGTCCGCATCGAGCGCATTTACCGCATTGACGATCGCATCGAGATAACCATGCTTGATGGTCGGACCAACATGGATGTCGCTGATCTGGACGATGGTAAAACCACTAAGCGTATCGGGCAGCCCTGTGATCGGCACTTCAACATCAACAACCCGCGCGACGCGTCGTGCATTGATGAAGCCGATCAGCGTCACTACACCGGTCAGCAACGCCACGGCAGCTGCACTCCAGGTGACGAGCGCGTCTGTTTGTGCATGCAATATCGCGGCACATAGCAAGACGATATCACGCACGAATGTGAGCACCAGCAGCGACGAGAACAAACCCATAGCGAACATGCCGGCCCAGGTAATACGGTCCGATAGCGTCTGGCTCTTGATCGCATGCGAGAACAGGCCCGCAGGCATCAGTACAAACGATGCAACGAGCCATACGACGCCCAGCATCGTGATCGCTGGGTTGACTGGCAAGTGCGGCAGTACGCGCATGCCGATGTAGGCATGCAGCAGTCCCAGTGTTAAGAAAATGATTATGGTGGAGAGACGTTGTCGCATATTGACAGACATGAAAGGGGTGAGAGGGCCGATCCGATCCTGCGGGATGGACCATAGTGTTCTTATTTTGGGGGCGTGTGCTTTGGATTCAACCGCGAATGTTATGTTCCGTCGAGGGAAAAATTCGCGACGCTCGAAGTTCACTTCGCAGCGCGTGTATGACAATGCTTGATTGTCATGGCTTTGGAAGAGAAGTGCCTACCCTATGAGATT
>JAQGMD010000042.1 GCA_028292565.1 Burkholderia sp.
ATCACTGGGGCGCATTGATGGCGGGCGCGTTGCTTGGTTCGTTGCCGGTCGCTGTGGTGTATTCGTTCTTTGTCGAGTATTACGTGTCGGGCATGACGGGGGCGGTGAAGGAATAACCTGACTTGACTTTGTGTAAGAGCAATGTTGGAAGATTGCTGCGTTTTATTATTGGTCTGTGGGAATTTCTTTCACGAGGCCAAAATGAATGCGAAGAAAGTCGTATCGCTATTGCCGGTTGCATTTCTGGTTGCATGTGGTGGCGGTTCGTCAGGTGACGATACCGTCACCGTGTTCCCCATCGAGGGCGCGGTAACGACGTATCTGACTACTCCGCGAAGCTTCACGGCGAACTACACGGACCCTCAGAATAACGACGTATTTGTACTCGGCTATGTGCACACTCCGGGAGCCGATTCTTCTTTTGAAGGCAATGCCGCGAAGACAGTCAACGTGGCAGTTGAAATCAAGAGAAACGGAGTTCAGGTTTCGCAGGGCTCCCAGGTCGATTACTTTCAGACCTCCCCGTTCCGGTATTTAGGCTCGATCGACGGTGGTGGAGAATACTCTGTCGCCGCTAATCAGGCTGCATTACCCACAACTGCGTCGGTCGGGACCACGGGAAATTTATACACCGGGACTTCCTATACGAATAGCACCAAGTCCACGGTGACCGGAACCCAGACCACGGTCTGGAGTCTGCAGCGCGACACCCCAACTACTGCACTTTTCTGCACCAACTCGACGTTCAAATCCACCGGCAATCCTGACTTGACGTCATCGGAATGTTACAAGATCAATGCCAGCGGCACGGTGATGGGCAACAGGATCTCGTTGTCCGTTCCCGGTCAGTCGTTCACCTTCGTGAATTAAATAATCCATCGTCCGCCGGAGCGCGGAGCCATCGAAACCCGGATGCGAAATATCGCACCGGGTTTTTTTGTTTTTGCAGGGTGCGTTCCACGCACCTGTTCCACGCACCCTACAGCCTGTGTTCAGCGTCCATCCATAAAAAAACAAGCACCCCCGCCTGAACGAGGGTGCCTGTCGTTCCGCCATCAATGAGGCGTTCTCCCTGAGCTATCGTCGCGCTCGACCTTGGTGGCAAGCAAAATATTCCCCTTCATCTTGCCCTTCACTTTTACCTTCGCGCCCGGAGCAAGTGTGGAGGACGATCCCGTGTCGAACTTGGTATTGCTATCCCACTTCACCGTGACGTCACCCTTGCGCATGGTGAAGGTGCCGGCGGCCGCGTTGACGCCGACGATGTTGCCATTCATTTCGAAGGCTTCTTCATCGTTCTCCTTCTTGTCGTCGTCGACCTCGACCTTGCTTGCGACGAGTGTCTGGCCGTCGACCTGACCCTCGACTTCCACGCGGTCTCCGAGGGACACGGTACCCTCTACCTTGGCGCTGCCCGGAACAGTGACCGGCATGCCATTCACCTCGAACCGCGTAGCCGAGGTAAAGGCGGTGACGACGCCTTCCATCTCGACGCGCTGGCGATCCGTGACGGCTGGCGCCAGACTTATCGCGCTCACTGTCGAAGCATCCACGGTGGTGCCGGACAATGTGCCTTTCACACTTACCACCGAGCCGGGCGTCACACCGTTCGGCATGGAAACGAGATCACCCGGCTGGTATTGCACGGTATAGCCGTTGACGCTGAAAGACGAGCTGCCTGCACCCTCCTGCACTTTACCCGTGAGGTGAATTTCATGGTTTGCGGAGAGACGCTCGATGCGCGTCGCTTTCAGTCCGCCCGACGTGTCGGGAATGCCATGGACCTCGACGCTGTCGTCAGCACGCAGCGCATTCAGCCCCGTGACACCGGGGCCGTCGAACACTGTACGCGGTGTTACAGTGACCGTCATACCGAGCACGGTCAGGCGATTCGCTCCTGCTGATATATCGGAGACCGGACCCTGGAGCAAGCTACGCCCGGAAATCCTGGAAGCTTTACCGGTGACGCCGCTGACATCGATTACCGCTTCGAC
Organism: Burkholderia sp.; assembly: GCA_028292565.1. Next base: position 1,995 of record JAQGMD010000042.1, read on the forward strand.
GTCCACCATCATCCCGAGCTTCAGGTCCGTCTCCGTGCCGCCGGTCCGGCCGTCCACGGTGATACTGGCGCTGCTGTCGTCGATGCGCACACCATTCACAATGATGCTGCCGAAACCGGAAATCGGTCCGCTGATCGCTGCGCCAGTGCCGCCGCTGCCCACGCCCGCGATATTGACGCCGACGCCACTGCCGCCACAAGCGACAAGAATAGCCATCAGGCCGATGATGACGGCCAGCCACAGGACACGCGTAGATATTCGGTATTGATCGTCACTTGGGTTCATGCTGGTCTCCTTCGCTGAATGTGGGGGCGGCAGACTGCTCGCCTTCCGCATAAAAGTACATACCCAACCGCACGCGCGCATGTTGCTGCGGCGCCTTGTGCGCGTCCGCCGCGTCGTCCGTCTGGTTCGGTTCATGGCGCGCCACTTCGGGCACGATCCGTTTGAGGATGTGGGTCCACTCCTGCCGTGCCAGGCCTGCTACTTCCTGCACAGAATCCGCGTGGATGGCGTCGCTGTAAATGCTTTGTTCGAGGAACCGCGGACCGGTGCCCAGCATGTTCTGTACCGCGGCGGCGGCATGGTCGTGCAGGTTGGCGCCCATGTATTCCAGCATTTGCGCGAAGTCGGAGTTCGGCACGAACGCATCGACCTTAAGCTGTACGCTGTCGTGCTCGATACACACGAGGTGGAGTCGATTCAGTTCGTTGAGTACGGTGCGCGGATGCACGTCGGTTGACACGCTCTTGACGAGCTCGTCGAAACTATGGGCGCTGTCCGCGTTGCGCGGCAGGGCCTTCGGCTGGCCGACCTTGTCGCAATACGCGGGGTCGGTCAGCCAGCGAGTGAAAACCGCCGAGGTGAGGCTGCGCCGCGCATCGTCATACCTCCCGAATTCCGCTGCGATTGATTCGCTGCGCAGGCGCTTGACATCCTTGCGGTGGATGCCGGTCCTGACAGCCACTTCGCTGTCGGTCATCCGGCCTGTCCTCTCGATGCCTTGAGCCTCTTCAATGAACACGCCCTTTAACGTATCGGCGAGCTGCGGATAAGTCACACCATGCTGCAGTAGCAATCGGATCAGCGGATGAAGGATATGCGCAGTCTGCTGTAATACTGCGGCCCCGGCCGGAGTAACGCCGGGCGCCGCATCGAATTGCGACTCAGCAGCATGCGGAAAAGACGGGCCGTCTGTATCCAAGGTACATCTCCGGTTGGTGAACGCGAGCTTTAAATGACCGGCGCATTGCATCGCCGACACTGCTCTTCATGGGAATAATACCCATTGTTTTACGGACGGCACCGGACGATTCTCTTACGATTGAGTGGCGTCAATTTTCGGAACTTTACGATGGAAAAAGCATCCGTTGCACTTGCGCATCGGCACGAAGCTTATCTTTTGAGGGCAATAAATCCGCCGACCACCGCCGCGCCGTTAGTGGGATGGGCCATCCTGAATGTGCCTCCCATTTCTGCGGGACCCGCGGTGCCGTCCGTGCCAGTGACCACCGGCCCGAAGTAGCGTCCGCTGACACCACCTGCCATCGAACCATTGTCGAATGCTCCGGTGAAGTAATTCGCCACATTAGTCCCTGCGGAGCCCATCTTCGTGCCCGTATGAAAATCGACTGCAGGCAGCGCCGGCATGGTCGAGACATTTTCGAACGAATCCACCAGCGTTACCTTCACTTCGCGGGTAACAAAATTAGTAGTGACACGCACCGCACCCCTGAAGAATGCGGGGAAAGTCGTGGTGCTGCCGTCCCGTGCGTACCAGCCATAAGCGACGCCGACATAGGTCGCGGCGCCAGTGGTCGGCACTTTGGATGCAAGGGTCACGTCACCAAAGGCCACCGTCCCACGGCGGATCTTGCTGTGTTCAACAGAGCCGGGCGCCCATTCGACTATCGACACTGTGTCCTGTGTGACCCATGTGCTGAGGTTGGCGTAGCGCAGGCTCCAGTTATCCAGGCTGCGATAGCCCTTCGATCCCGGGAAGGGGACCCCTATGCCGCTTCCACCAGGAAGGATGGTCGGGTTGCCGTTCTGATCCAGTGTGCCGTTGCCGGCGTGGACGTCGCCGTCGCCGTGCAGGCGAATCGCGCTTGTATGGGCAGGGTTGGTGCCACCCGAGTTGATGTCGCCCGTACGGAACTGTGGGCCGGTGGATTCAATGGTATCGCATGGTGTGGTGTCGCCTGCGGCGCGCGTGCAGCGCGGTGGGTTATCCGCACCCCGGGGGAAGTACGCGTTGTTCGCATAGTTCGACTGCGTGCCCGCAATGCCCCTGTCGGCAAAATCATAGAAAGCGTAGTCGGACGGCGCCGGCAGAGGGGCAAATGTGACCGCCCCATCGGCGCCGATGATGGTACGCGCCTGGCCAGTCCGGAACGTTTCGACTATGAGTGGACGCTCCACCCTGTTGTTCCATGAAATTCCGAGGTTGCGTAACAACAGGCGCGGTTCCGATACAACTCCATTGCTGTCCTTGGCCAGGCGAATTTCGGCCACTCCGCCGGATGCGAGCGCCATACCGTAGGCAGTTGTTTTTTCCGGGTTGTTTGCAGCCAGGTCGCTGGTCGACCTGCCGTATGCCTGTACACCGAAGCTGGTTAGTCCCACACCATTTTCGATACGGATGATGTCGGTGCCGCTGCACTGGAAGGATGCGCCGTCGACGCATGACATTACCAGCGGCGTAGTTGCAGGCATGGGAGCAAGGAAGCCAACAGTCGGGTTAACGGTGCCCCCACCGGACGTTCCTGGCGGCGGATTGCCGCCGGCGGACGGCGTCGAAGATGAACCACCCCCGCCGCATGCGGAAAGCATACTGGCGGCGATCAAGGCCAGAGCGAACGACTTCACAGCCAACAGAGGTGTCTTCATTACCGATTTCCCTTACAAACTTTATAAACGTCAAATGATTCCATCGCGAATCATCTTGCGATGCCCCGGCGCATCGCTTATTGACAAGCATTAACGTTTAGTCGTCATCGGGTTTCCAGGGATCAAACAGGTTGAGGGACGCGCGAAACATGTACGAGACATGTCCGAGACGACCGCGCTTCTCGTTGTCGCACATCAAGGTAACCACCGCACAGATTGTCAGAATACGTGGACTTGCAGCAACCAAAAGTATCGTCGGCCGCGAATGGCGCGCAGGCACGCACAGGGCACATACACAACCATGATTCCAACCGAACCAATGTCAGCGGCCGGTACGCTCGGCACGTTTCTGATTTCCCTGATCGTCATCGGCGCGATTATCGCGATGGTCGTTCAAACGCCGAAACTGGTCGCCTTCGGTTTCCTCGGCCTGATCTTCCTGTTCGCCGATTCCACGTATGGATCGCTGACGGTGGAGTCGAACCTTTACTCTCGCGGCAGCGGCATTTTCTATTTTTCGCTGATCAACCTCTCCCTGCTGGTCGCCGGATTCGCGGTGCTGTGCAAGAAGCTGGCTAATCCGGGCACTCCGCAACTGGCGCCGCCGGTTTCAAAATACGGTCTGGCTATGGCATTCCTTTTGCTGTGCCATCTGGTGGTAGGCCTGATGTCCGGGATCGCACCGAATGTGATCCTCGGATACAGCGGCGTCATCAACATACTCAATATGTTCGTGCTCATGTACATCGTCATCGAGGCGGTCAAAAACGAAGAGGACCAACAGCAGCTACTGCTCGTCATCATCGGGCTGGCCGCTGTCAGGGCAGTCTTCGGATTGGTCCGCTATGCGTTCTTCGGCGGCGACTCGGCCAACCCCTACAAAAATTTCGACAACCTCGACATCAAGCTGACCTTCTTCGACATCGGCGACAACTTCATCTGCAGCATCGGCGCATTCTGCGCTGCATGGCTGCTGACCTCGCCGCATGCGCGCATGTCGGCGATGAAGCGGCTGGCCGTTTTCGGACTGCTTGTATTGCAGGTTGCAGCGGTCGGCCTGTCATTCAGGCGATCATCATTGATTGGTCTTGCGCTGATGTTTGCGTTACTCGTGTTTCGACTTCCAGGGCGGCAGAGAGTTATCGTGATCCTGTTCGCAACGGGCTTCATCACCGCCATCCTGGCCGTGTTTTTTCGGCAGCGCCTTCAATACGCGGCCGGCGACAGCGGCGGCGGGATACTCTCTTCCCTGGTCTTCGATATAGCGCGCGACAACGTGGAAGACAGCCGTTTCTACGAGTTGTATGCAGCCGCACAAAGCCTTGGCGGTAACTGGCTGATCGGACTGGGGAGCTGGGGTACGTTCAGCGGCGATGAAGAACTGTTGTTCTACCACTACGGCAAAATGGACTTTATCCATAGCGGCTTCGGCCACATCGTCCTGAAAACCGGTGTCATCGGACTGGTGCTTTTCTGCGGCATGCTGCTTGCCTATACCGCGCACTACTTCCGGACCCGCAAGTACCTCAGCGGCAATGCGCTGCTGATTTCGGACGCCGGGTTCGCCGGATTTCTGTTCTGGATACCGACCTTGCTGATCGGTACGCCGATCATCGAGTTCCGGACCATGCTGCTGATCGGCCTGACATTGGCAATGCCGTTCGTGGCGGCGCGTGTAGAAAGCCATCGGCCGCGTGTGCACACGGGTTATCAGACGCATTACGCTCCGGCGCAGGCGGCATAACAGGGGACAGAGGTCAGGCGGAGGGTTGTCGCCGAACCTGCCTGATGCGTGGGTTGGGATCTGCGACGCGCGTGCCAATCCCAACATGCTTTGCACATCGGATGCCTTTAATGCGAGCGGCAAACGTTGGGCTCGGAATACCAACTCGCGTCGACCGCGGGATCAAATCCGAAGACCGCATCATGCAGGGAAGCCGTCAGTCGCATCATGTCGGGGTTGTGAACCGCCCTACTCCCACCCCCCACCAAGCGCCAGGAACACACCCACCTGATTACTCGCCAGCTGCGCATCCGAAGCCGCCAATGCACTCTCCGCGCTGGCAAGGCTGCGGTCGGCATCGAGCGTGGTGAGGAAGTCGGTGCGTCCGTAGCGGTAGAGCGTACGCGCCTGCTGCGATGCGAGCGCGCTGTGGTTGCGCGCGGCCTTCAATGACGCATTGCGGTCGAGCTCACGCGCATAGATCGTCAGCGCACTTTCCGTTTCATTGAGCGCATTCAGCACAATCGCATCAAAGCGGGCCAGGGCGGCGCTGCTCGCAGCCTCGCTCTGTGCTACCCGGCTGCGTGCCGGACCCGTCATCGGCAGAGTCCATGAGATCAGCGGTCCCAGACTCCAGCGGAACGTGTTGGCCGCGCCGATATCCGCCAGCAGTCCGGTGCTGCCGGCCGTGAGGCCGAGGGTGATACTCGGATAAAGATCTGCTACGGCCACGCCGATGCGGGCGGTTGCAGCCGCCAGGGACCGCTCGGCCTGGCGTATGTCCGGCCGCCGGCGCAACAATGCTGCCCCGTCGCCGACCGGAACAGGTGAGGAAAGCACAGGCGCGGACTTGCATTGCTCGACATCTTTGGACAATACCGTCGGCACCTCCCCTGTCAGCACCGTCAATCGGTATTGCGCCACGCGATGCTGCGCCTGCAGTGGCGGCAGGCCGGCCTGTAGTTGTTCAAGCTGGCTATACGCGCGACTCGTGTCCAATGCAGTGCCGCGCCCGCCGCGCACAAGTCTTTCCGTCAGTTGTACAAACTCTCGCTGCAGGTCGATGGACCGTCGCGCAACAATAATCTGCTGACCGGTCGAACAGGCCGCAGCATATGCACGCGCAGTGTCGGCGGCAATGGTGACGCGTGCGAGGTCACGCGCGGCCTCGGCTGCTTGCGTATCGGCGCTGGCGGCCTCGACAGCACGCGCTATCTTGCCGAACAAGTCGACCTGATACGAGACATTTCCTCCCGCATCGTAGAAGCCCCCGTCGGGCAACGGTTCATTCAGCCCCCTCGCCGCAGCCGACAAGCGCCCATATGCAGGCGCGGCGTTGATGACGGCCTCCGGATTGCGCGCCTCGATAGCTTCATCGAGCAAAGCACGTGAACGGGCCAGGTTGGCGGCGGCGACACGCAGATCGCTATTGGCGACGAATGCCTTGTCGATCAGGCCATCGAGCGTAGCGTTGCGGTACAGGCGCCACCAGTTTTGCGGCAGGCCGCTTGCCGTAAAAGGTCCCTCCTTTGCCGAGCGAAAAGGCGCCGAGGCGGCGGCACGGTTGACCACCGCCTCAACCGGGACATGGTAGTCGGGACCGACTGTGGTGCAGGCGGCCGCCACGCTGAACAAGACAGTGGCCGCAGTATTTCTGATGGAAAGGAGCGTCATGGCGAAACCCCGTTTTGTTGGACAGGCAGCGCCTGCCTGTGCTCGTCGTGCACTTCGACCGTCGCGGTCCGGCCCGCTACCAGGCGAACGCCCGTCGGCACGCGATCGAGCGCTACACGCACCGGGACACGCTGCGCCAGCCGCACCCAGTTGAAGGTGGGATTGACGTTGGGCAGGAGACTGGGATCGGTGCCGCGGTCGCGGTCGGCAATGCCCTCCGCAAAACTTTCCACATGCCCCGTCAGTGTCCGGTCCTCGCCCATCAGGGTTACCGATGCGGGATCACCGACATGAATGCGCGGCAATTTCGTCTCTTCGAAATAGCCTTCGACATAGAACGAATGACTATCGATCAGCGCCATCACCGGACGCGCCACTGCGACATAATCGCCGCGTTGCAGATCGAGATTGGTGACAAAGCCGTCGACCGCGGCGACCACGCGGGTGCGTTCCAGGTTGAGCTTTGCCACATCGCGATTCACCACCGCCTGTGCCACCGACGCCTGCGCCTGTTCCAGTCGCGCCTGCGATTGCTCTTGCACTTCCTGTGCGACCAGTCCACGCAATTGCGCGTTGCGGCGGACCTCCCTGACGGCTTGCGCAAGCGCGGCGCGCGCTGCCTGCTCGGCGGCCTCGGCCTGCCGCACCGCCAGCTCAAAGCGTGCGCGATCAATCTCGAACAGCATCTCACCTGCCCTCACCAGTTGGTTGTCGCGCACATGTACTGCGATCACCTGGCCGGTCACGTCGGGCGCCACCTGTACGACATTCGCCTTGACGCGGCCGTCCCGCGTCCAGGGTTCGACTTCATAGTGCTGCCAGAGATACCAGCCGGCCACCAACGCAGCCGCCACGGCCACCAGCGTAATTGCCATCCGTCCAATTGCCGGCAGCAGAACGTTGATCGGCATCTCAGAGCCACCGCGAAGAAAGGGAATCGAGAACGCCAAGCAAAATAATGAACAACGCGAAATCGAACAGCGCCGGATGCCAGACCAGGCGATAAAACCCCACCGATGCAAGCACGCGGCCAAGGCCCCATGTTGCAGCCATCGACAGCAGTGCCAACAACAACAGCCACGGAACATAGACGCCATAGATGCTCACTTCCGCGATCATGGCGTCTCCTCTGCAGGTTGATAACGAAGCGCGTTCGGAAACAGGTCGCGGCGGATACCAGCCAGCGCCGCGACAGCAGCGTATTGCTCGGCCGTCGGCGGGACCGCGCACACCGCGCGCAAGGCATGGTCGGTATGGTCGAGGAGCATCGGAGCGGTAGCGGCAGCAGGAAACGGGCGATTTCGGAAGTAGTTCGACAGGTCGTGCAACAACGGCTGCAGCGGTACGCCGTCGTGCTCCAGCCGCGATCTGATGTGCAATAGATGTGCCATATTCAGGCCGATCCGCATGTCACTCAACGCGTCGACCGCAGCCAGGTCCTGTTGCTCTCCCGCCATTGCCAGCCGCGGGGTCAGCAACGCAATACGGTCGACCATGCGCGCCAATACTGCGGCAATCGGGGGAGCCCGCCCTGCTTCAGCAAACCGCGCGAGTTCAGTCCAGACCGCACGCAACAAACGGCGTACGGTCCAGTCCGCGTCCACTGAACGCATCAGCTTTGTGATCAGTGCGGCCGCGCCGATCCCTGCGATCTGCGCCAGCGTAATGTTGATGAACGACACCAGGTCGGCAGTACCGGTGTCCTGCAAGCTTAGCGTACCGGCGACGCCGAACAGCACCGCCATCGCGCGCAGGGTCGTTGTTGGCCTGGCTACATACACGCCAAGCACCAGGAACAATGGCGCGGTCGCCATTACCAGCATTTGGAAGCTGTGCAAAGCCGGCAGTACGGCCAGCAGGTACACCGCGGATATCGGGATCGACAATAACGTGTAGTTCAGATACAGCCGGATATTGGGAACCGGGTCATCCTGTGCTGCGAAAAACGAGCAGAACACCGCCGCCATCATTGCGGCAGCCCAACCCTGCGGCCATGCTGTGGCAATCCAGAACGCGCAGGTGGCAACAATACCGGCCATGGCCGCCACTGCCGACATCAGGGCAAGGCGATAGTCGCGATGCAGTACCCGCGTTGTTGTGCCGGTCCGCTCGCGCACTTCATCGGCCACTGCCCGGTGCAAAACGGCATCGATACGCCGGCGAAATTTATAACAGTCCTCGCCCGCATCCACGAGCGCATGCAAACGCGCCGCAAGATTCACCTTCAGTATTTCGGTCCACGAAGCATTGCGACGAATGACGGGTGTGAGACCGGCGATGGTGCTCCGTATCGCAGCGGCCTGTTCATATGGGTCGCCCGCACCGCCCTCTCCCCAGTCGACGATGTCGCTCAACATGGTGCGCCACTGCGGCGACAAACTTTCCGGGTCAAGTTCTTGCAGGGCATGTAACCTGTCCTCCACCGCCGATAGCAGCGGCACCATCATCGCCAGCCGGTCCTGAAATGCGCGGATGGCGCGCGACGTCCACCGCAAGTGCGATGTATCGAACGGAAGGTGGGTGGTCATCAGCCGCAGTTCGGTGATATCGCCGGCCAGCTTGCGGCGGTCCTGCGTCATCTTTTCCCCGCTTCCCCGGCCGAGCGCATCGCGCATCCAGCGCTGCGCGTCATCAATCGCGTGATCCAGGCGCGCAAGCAATACCGGCCCTACGCTTTGCGGCAACACCAGGCTATGCACCAGTGTCGCGCAGACTATGCCAAGGATAATTTCCTCAACGCGCGCCACGGCAACATCGAACACCGACGCTGGATTGGTGACGGCGGGGAATCCGATCAGCCCGACCGTATAGCCGGCCAGCATGAACAGGTAAGCGCGCGGCGTGCGATCAAGCAGCGAGACATAGAGGCAGAGCGCGACCCATGACGCGAGCGCCAGCGTCAGCAATTCAGGAGAATTAGCGAGTCGCGGCACCAGGAACACCGCTGCGGCCGAACCGAGTATGGTGCCAACGACGCGATATGCCGCCTTGGAACGGACGGAGCCGCTCAGAGGTTGCGCGACGATATAAGCAGTCAGCATCGCCCAGAATGGCCGCGGCAAACCGATGCGCAGGGCCAAGTACAGCGCCAGCATCGCCGCCGTAAAACTCTTGAGCGAGAACAAGGCCTCGGAGGCCGTCGGCAGTTTCACGAAGGCGTATGACTTGCAACGAGAGGTTTCGTTTCGATCGGGTCAGGCGGGCTTCATCGTCCCGACTGAATGAACAATTCTATGAGCCGCTATGAGCCTATGCGTCTCTATACGTTTGGTCGATACGCAGGAAGAAAAGTACGTTTGGGATTATCCGCGCGACAGGCGGGAATAGGATAGCGATTCGACGTAGCATGCTTCGTAGGCCATGTCGACCGTAATATCAAGAAACGGAAGCGCGCGAGGATCACCATTCCACTGTTCGCCGTATTTTTGGAGCATGAAAATCGCATAGTGGTACACATTCGCGGCCTTGGCGTCAGTGGGCTGCATCCGCTTCAGTATCGCGGCGACTTGTGGCGTGTCAGCTGAAAGGCCTCGTTTCGTGAGGTCTAGATAGTCAGTTTCCAGTTTCTCATTGCGCTGACGGAAAACGGTTCAGAGTCTCTCGAATTGGTTCCGGCTCAACCGTTTTTTATGGGGAAGGTACAACGGCCGCGCACTCAGGATGAAATCCCAATTCCGTCGCATGCAAAAGGGCCTGCGGTCGCACGTGGTGCGGTGTGTTGGGATTGGCGCGCGCGCGCAGATCCCAACCTGCATAAGGTACAACCCCTCGTCACCCGGAAGGGCAAGGGGTTGACCCGGATCGCCGATATCAGATCAGCGTTTTACCCAGCACTTCCAGTTGCGCCTTATATTGCGCCTCATCCAGCTGCTTGCGAGCGACTCCACTTGCATAGGCGGCAGCGGCAATCTTGGGCGTGATCCCGGTCAGAAGGCGCGGATCCAGCAACGTCGGCACTATGTAAGCCTTGCCGAATTG